>NZ_CALFQK010000104.1:0-65955 GCF_937921195.1 uncultured Salinicola sp. | reverse complement strand
ACCTGGCCGCTGTCGGGTCGGGTCTTGCCGGTGATGATGTCCATCATCGTGGTCTTGCCCGCCCCGTTGGGGCCGATGATGCAGCGCAGTTCGCCGTCGTCCACGGTCAGGTTCAGTCCGTTGATGGCGCGGAAACCATCGAAGCTGACGCTGACGTCCTCCAGATAGAGGATCGGCCCGTGGCGCACATCCACCGGCGACTGGGCCGGCACCATGAAATCGAACACGCGGTCCGGCCGCGCGATCTCTCGCAGCTTGCCGAAACGGGAGCCATCCGTCCTGCTCATGCACTCACCTCCTTACGCTCTCCCGTCCTGCGACCGAACCGCGTGCCCCGCCACGCCGAGATCACCCCGGCGATGCCACGCGGCAGCAACATCGTCACCAGCACGAACAGGCCGCCGAGAATGAACAGCCAGGCATCCGGCATCGCCCCCGTCAGCACCGTTTTCAGATAGTTGACCACCAGCGCGCCCAGCAAGGCACCGTAGAGCGTGGCGCGCCCGCCCAGCGCCACCCACACCACCACTTCGATGGAGAACAGCGGCGCGAAGGTGCTGGGATTGATGATGCCCACCTGCGGCACGTAGAGCGCCCCGGCGACGCCGGCGATCATCGCCGAGACGACGAACAGTGCGAGTTTGACGTGATCGACCCGGTAGCCGATGAAGCGCACCCGCGCCTCGGCATCGCGGGTCGCCACGCTGACCCGGCCGAGACGCGAGACGGTGATCGCTCGGCACAGCCAGAACGCCAGCAGCACCGCCATGCCGGAAGCCACGAACAGCGCCACGGTCATGTTTTCGCTCGCCAGCGAGAAGCCCAGCAGTTCGTAGAAGCGTGTCAGCCCCGTGCTGCCGCCCATGCCCATCTCGTTGCGGTTGAACGCCAGCATCAGCGCGAAGGTCAGCGCCTGAGTGATGATCGAGAAGTAGACGCCGGTGACCCGCGAACGAAACGCCAGCCAGCCGAACGCCAGCGCCAGCAATCCCGGTGCCAGCAGGATCGCCAGTGCCGCCACCGGAAAGTAGGTCATGATCGACTGCCAGCCGGGCAGCGGCGAGGTCTGGGCGTTGAGGTAGAGCCCCATGGCGTAGCCGCCCAGGGCAAAGAAGGCGCCATGCCCCAGACTCAGGATGCCGAGATAGCCCCAGATCAGATCCACCGCCAGGGCCAGCAGCATGTAGGTGAAGTACTTGCCCAGCAGCGCGACGGTCGCCCCGCTGACGTGCAGCGCGCTCGACGCCGGCAGCGCGTTGAGGATCAGCACCGCCAGCATGCCGACGATCAGCGCGAAAGTGGTCACCAGCGTCGAGCGGGACAGGAACGCCTGCCGGGATCGATCGCGTTCCTGCGGTACAGCCTGGATCGTCATGAGGTCCGCCCCTTGGGTGCGAAGATGCCCTGCGGGCGCTTCTGGATGAACAGGATCACGCCGACCAGCACGATGATCTTGGCCAGCACGGCACCGACCCACGGCTGCAGCACCTGATTGATGACACCGAGCGACATGCCGGCCACCAGCGTTCCCCATAGATTGCCCACGCCACCGAAGACCACGACCAGAAAGGAGTCGACGATGTAGCCCTGCCCCAGATTGGGCCCGACGTTGGTCAACTGCGACAGGGCGACGCCGGCGAGACCGGCCACGCCCGCACCGAGGCCGAACGTGAGCATGTCGACCCGGGTGGCGCGCACGCCCATGGCGCGCGCCATCGCCCGGTTCTGGGTCACCGCGCGCACTTCCAGTCCCAGCCGGGTGTAGCGCATCAGCGCCCAGAGCGCGGCGAAGACCGCCAGGCAGAACAGCAGCACGCCAAGACGGTTGAGGGTCAGCGACAGCGCCTCGTTGATCTGCCACGCCCCCTGCAGCCACTCCGGCGAGGTCACCCGACGGTTGAGCGGCGAGAACACCGTGCGCACCAGTTGCTGCAGCACGAGGCTGAGGCCGAACGTGGCCAGCAGCGTCTCCAGCGGGCGCCCCTTGAGGAAGCGGATCACGGTGCGCTCGATGACGACGCCGAACCCGCCGGCGACCAGGAATCCGCCGGGAATCGCCAAGGCCAGCGCCAGGCCCGGCTGACCGGGGAGCGCCTGCTGGATCAGCCAGGTGGTGTAGGCGCCGATCATGATCAGCTCGCCATGGGCCATGTTGATCACGCCCATCACGCCGAAGGTGATGGCCAGGCCGATGGCGGCGAGCACCAGAATCGAACCGGCGCTCAGGCCGAAGAACAGGGTCTGTACGCGATCGTACCAGGCGCGCTTGCTCTCGATGCCGTCGAGTACCGACTGCGCCTCGGCGGCGAGCGCGGAATCACCGGCGGCGATCGGGGTCAACGCGTTGCGCACGCGGGTGTCGAGGTTGCCCCGCAGCGCGTCCAGCGCCTCGGCATCGCCTTGCTGGAGATCGTAGAGCGCCAGCGCCACATCGAGCTGGCCGCGGACGGCATCGCTCTCTTCGTCGTCGCGCATCCCGCGCACGCGATCGGCGTTGTCGGCCGTGACTTCGCCGACCAGGCGCTGCGCTGCCGACAGCCGAGAGGCTTCATTGCCAGCGCTCAGCGACAATGAAGCGAGCAGCCCCTCGATCCGCGTGCGCAGCTCGTTGTTGATCTTGAAGATGTCCACGGTGCGCCGGGTGCCGGTACCGGCATCCTCGAAGGTGATGGCATCGATGATCGGCCATTCGCGGCCACTGTCGTCGGTGACGATATAGAAACGATCGCCACGACGCTCCTTGCCCAGGCGGCCGTCGAGCAGCGCCTGCAACCAGCGCGTCTTCTGCTCGGCGCCACTCTCGGCGATCGCCTGGGCGGCGTCGCCCTTGGCCTGAAAACTGCCGGTATCGAGCGCCCCCAGCAGCGCCCGTGGCTCTCCTTTCGCCTGCGCCTGGGGCTCGCCCTTCGACGCTTGCACCTGCGATTCGCCGGAGGCGGCCGAAGCCTCTGAACCGATACCCAGACCGCAGGCCATCAACAGGCACAGCAGCATGGGAATCGTGAGCCTGCGCCTCGGCGCCGGGCCTTTCCATCCTGTGGTAAAGCTCATGATGTCGCCCTCGAACACGGTCTGCCATCAGCTCCAAACAGCGACACCGACGCCCCGGGCGGGCATCGGTGTCGGCAGAACCGGCTCAGTCGGCGCCCGGGCCGTCTTCGCAGGTCATCGACTCAACGTCGAGCTTGCCGCAGCGCAGCGGGGCTCTCCAGTCGCTGATCAGATTCTTCGACTCCGGCAGGTAATCCGACCAGGCGTCACCGGCGACGGTCGTCGGCGTCTGCCAGACCACGCTGAACTGCCCGTCGTCCTGGATCTCGCCGATCATCACCGGCTTGGTGATGTGGTGGTTGGGCATCATGGTGGAAGCGCCACCGGACAGATTGGGTACGGTCACGCCGATGATCGAATCCTTGACCGCGTCGACATCGGTGGTCCCGGCCTTCTCGACCGCCTGGGTCCACATGTTGAAGCCGATGTAGTGCGCCTCCATCGGATCGTTGGTCACCGCCTCGTCATTGCCGGTGTAGGCGACCCAGTCGTCGATGAAGTCGTAGTTGGCATCGCTGTCGACGCTCATGAAGTAGTTCCAGGCCGCCATGTGGCCGACCAGCGGCGCGGTATCGATCCCGGTCAGCTCCTGCTCGCCCACCGAGAACGCCACCACGGGGATATCGCCCGCCGAGATGCCCTGGTTGGCTAGCTCGTTGTAGAACGGCACGTTGGCGTCGCCGTTGATGGTCGAGACCACCGCCGTCTTCCGCCCCTGGCTGCCGAAATCCTTGACCTGGGAGACGATCGACTGCCAGTCGCTGAAACCGAACGGCGTGTAGTTGACCATGATGTCGTCGTCGGCAACGCCATTCGCCTTGAGATAGGCCTCCAGAATCTTGTTGGTAGTGCGCGGATAGACGTAGTCGGTGCCCAGCAGCGCCCAGCGTTCCACGCCCTGGCTCATCAGGTAGTCGACCGCCGGAATCGCCTGCTGGTTGGGGGCTGCGCCGGTGTAGAAGATGTTCTCGGAGGACTCCTCGCCTTCATACTGCACCGGGTAGAACAGCAGCCCATCGAGCTCTTCGACCACCGGCAGCACCGCCTTGCGCGAGGCCGACGTCCAGTTGCCGAAGATGACGTCGACACGGTCGTCGCCGGTCAGCATGTCACGGGCCTGTTCGGCGTAGAGCGACCAGTCCGAGGCCGGATCCATCACCACCGGCTCCAGTTGGCGACCGAGCAGGCCGCCGGCCTCGTTCTGCTTGTCGATCAGCATCAGCATCTCGTCTTTCAGCGTCGACTCGCTGATCGCCATGGTGCCGGAGAGCGAGTGCAGGATTCCGACCCGGATCGGGCCCTGGTCCTGCGCCGCTTCCTGGGCGAGGGCGGTACTACCGAAACCGGCCAGCCCCAGCACGATGCTGGAACCGGCAATCCACTTGCGAAGGGAGGTTGTTGTCATCGGATTCTCCTGGTCATGACCCTTGGTGATCGGCCTGATGATCCAGACCCGGCCACGGGCGTGGATCTCGACTGGACAACCCGATGCATTTTTCGTGCCTTGATGACTGATCGCGAGAATCTTGTATACAAAAACCGGGAAAGACAGCCAAAATTCGACAAAATGGCCGTTATTGGTGCACGCAGGAAGCGTCTATCGCACGCCTCCTCGCTTTGCTGGTGCAACCGGGGGTCCCGCCGGCCGACCTCTGCACCGCAATGGGTACGAAAACGCCGTCACGGAATGCGAATGCGCCATGGAGGTGCACGGATGTTTGAGGCGATCCGCCGAGACCGCCTCCGAGGCCTCAGAAATACGACGCCTCGAGCGCCATCAGCCCTGACGGTCCCGCCGCGATCTGGCGCTCCAGCGCTTCGGCCTGCGGTAACTGACGGCTCAGGAAGTGCTGCCCCACGATCAACTTCGCGCGATAGAAATCGGCCCCGGATGGACCCTGGTGGGCCAGGCCTCGCTGCGCTGCGCGAGCCGCCTTCCACCACATCCAGGTGTAAACCGCATAGCCCACCAGATGCAGGTAATCATGGGCTGCCGCGCCCGCCGCTGCCGCATCCGCTCCGGCCGCCTCGATCACGGCGTCGCTGACTCGCTCGAGCCGGCTCAGCTCGGTTTCGAGCGCCTCCCGGAACGGCCGCAATTCGGGGGACCCGATAGCGTCACCGTCGAGATCCGCCCTGATCCGCCCGGCAAGGCGCTCGACGTAAGCTCCCCGGTTGCGCGTCAGCTTGCGGCCGATCAGATCCATGGCCTGAATGCCGTTGGTGCCCTCGTAGATCATCGCGATTCGCGCATCGCGCACGAACTGCTCGGCGCCCCATTCGACACAATAGCCGCTGCCACCGTAGAGCTGCTGGGCCTCCACCGTGGTCTCGAAGCCGCGGTCGGTCAGAAACGCCTTGGCCACCGGGGTGAGCAGCGCGACCAGCTCCCCGGCCTCCTCGCGCACCTGGTCATCGGGATGATATTTGGCGCGATCGAGTTCACGGGCAACGAAGGCGGCAAACAGTCGACCGCCTTCGTTCCAGGCACGAGCGTTGAGCGCCATGCGCCGCACGTCCGGATGGACCAGAATCGGATCGGCGGCCTGATCGGGCTCGGCAGCAGCACCCGGTGCACGGCTCTGGCGACGCTCATGGGCAAAGGCGATGGCGCTCTGATAGGCGACGTCGCCCAATCCGAGCCCCTGGATGCCGATCGAGAGCCGCTCGTAGTTCATCATCGTGAACATCGTCGCCAGGCCCTGATGGGGCGCGCCAATCAGGATCCCCTCTGCGCCCTCGAAATGCATCACGCAGGTGGCGCTGCCGTTGATACCCATCTTGTGCTCGAGCCCGCCACAGACCACCCCGTTCGCCTCCCCCAGCGAACCGTCGTCCAGCACCCGGCGTTTCGGTACCAGGAACAGCGAGATCCCCTTGGCGCCCGGGGGCGCATCCGGCAGCTTGGCCAGCACCAGGTGGACGATGTTCTCGGTCAGGTCATGCTCCCCGCCGGTGATCCAGATCTTGCTGCCGGTGACCGCGTAGCGGCCGCCATCGATGGGCACCGCCCGAGTCCTGATCAGCCCAAGATCGGTGCCGCAGTGCGGTTCGGTCAGACACATGGTGCCCAACCAGTCGCCGGCGTAGAGCCGCGGCAGATAGCGGGCCTTGACCGCGTCGTCGGCGTAAGCGTCGAGCAGCAGCCCGGCACCGTTGTTGAGTGTCAGATAGAGGGCGAAGCCGGTGTTGCTGGCGTAGAGCAGTTCGTCGAAGGCCTGGGTCAACAGTTTCGGCAGGCCCTGCCCACCGTAGGCAGGGTTGCCGCCGAGGCCGCACCACCCGCCCCGCGCCATCTCCTGAAAGGCTTGGCGAAACCCGCCCGGCGTGGCCACCGCGCCGTCCAATATCACGCACCCCTCGGCGTCTCCACGCTGATTGAGCGGAAACAGCTCCGCTTCGGCCAGGCGAGCGGCTTCCTCGAGGACGGCATCGGCCAGCTCGGCGTTGAAATCGGCGGTCGCCGGCATGGCCTGCCACTCCTGCTCGGCCTGAAACACCTCTTCACGGACGAACCGCATGTCCACGAGCGGCGCGCGATAGTCTGCCATTCGAACTCTCCCGGAGATTCAAACATTCGTTTAAATACAGCTGGGACTATAGGCGACAACCCCAGCGCGTTTCACTCTGACCTTGGTCTACTCCTCGCGTCGTCGCCAGAACAGGATCGAGAGTCGAAAGCCGCTATCATCGCGCTATCGGTCGCGATCAGCGGCGGGGAAACTTCGGGTTTCTCGCCAAGACGGTTGGAAGCACCGACTTGATTCAGGATAATTGGGAAACTTGCGTGTTCCGGCGGATACGCCAGACTGTGTGCTCTGCCTGGACCGGGTGGGCACGCACTGGCATGCCCCCCGGACGACGCAAGGGAGCGCAAGGGAATCGTCGCCGCGCGAGGGCGGCCTCGAACTGACTCATCAAACAATGGAGACGGCTAGTGGCTCAAGACGCCAACAATCAGCCGGATGCGCCGCAGGAAGGCATACCGGCACCAGAGGGTCCCGCCAATCTCATCGATACCGATTATGTGATTGGCCAGGACAATATCCAGACCAATAGATTTGGTTTCAACGTCGATCTGCACGGCAAGGTCTTCTCGATCTCGTCACTGCTGATCCTGTTCTTCGTCATCATCACGCTGGCGTTGCCGGATCAGATGGGGCCGATCTTCAACGGGGCGAAGAGCTTCCTGACCGACAACTTGAGCTGGCTGTTCCTATTCGCCGCCAACATCTTCGTGCTGCTCTCCGTCGTGCTGATCTTCACGCCGCTGGGCAGGGTGAGAATCGGCGGCCTCCACGCCAAGCCGGACTTCAGCTACGCGGGCTGGTTCGCCATGCTGTTCGCGGCGGGCATGGGCATCGGGTTGATGTTCTACGGCGTCTCCGAGCCGATCACCCATTTCGGCACCTCCATGTCCGGTGATTCCTGGGCACCGCTGGGCGGCGCCGAAGGCAACCCGGCAGAGGCACAATCGCTGGCCATGGCGGCCACGATCTTTCACTGGGGCCTGCATCCCTGGGGTATCTACGCGATCGTCGCGCTGTCGCTGGCACTGTTCTCCTTCAACAAGGGCCTGCCACTGACCATGCGCTCGATCTTCTACCCGATTCTGGGTGAGCGCATCTGGGGTTGGCCTGGCCACGTCATCGACATCCTGGCGGTATTCGCGACGCTGTTCGGCCTGGCGACATCATTGGGTCTCGGCGCCTCGCAGGCATCGGCCGGGCTCAACTATCTGTTCGGCATCCCCAACACCAACGTCACCATGGTGCTGCTGATCATCGGCATCACGCTGATCGCGTTGACATCGGTCATGCTGGGCGTGGACAAGGGCGTGCAGCGCCTGTCGCAGATCAACATGGCTCTCGCGTTCCTGCTGCTGCTGTTCGTGATCGTCGTTGGCCCGACCCTGCTGATCGCGACCGGCTTCGTCGAGAACATGGGCTCCTACCTCAAGAATCTTCCGGCACTGTCCAACCCGTTCGGCCGCGAAGACACCGACTTCATGCATGGCTGGACCGCCTTCTACTGGGCGTGGTGGATCTCCTGGTCACCGTTTGTCGGCATGTTCATCGCGCGCGTCAGCCGCGGCCGCACGGTACGTGAATTCCTGATCGCGGTGCTGCTGGTACCGACCCTCGTTTCCGTGCTGTGGATGACCGCTTTCGGCGACACCGCCATCGATCAGCTCGTCAATCAGGGCTTCGACGGCGTCAAGAACGCAGCGCTGGAGTTGCAGCTGTTCGCCATGCTGGGCCAACTGCCGTGGACATCAATCACCTCGTTCGTCGGCATCATCCTGGTCATGGTGTTCTTCATCACCTCTTCGGACTCCGGTTCGCTGGTCATCGACTCGATCACCGCCGGCGGCAAGGTCGATGCGCCGACGCCGCAACGTGTCTTCTGGGCCCTGATCGAAGGCGCCATCGCCATCGCCCTGCTGCTGGGCGGAGGCCTGACGGCTCTGCAGGCGGCGGTCATCGCCACCGGCTTGCCATTTACCATCGTGCTGCTGGCCGCGTGCTACGCGATCATCCAGGGGTTGCGATCCGAGCCTCGTGGCTGACGACCTCGTTGCAGACGAGCATCATGAAAGCGGGCGGCTCCTGGAGCCGCCCGCTTTTTCTTTCGTCGGCGGGCTCGTCGCGCCCCGCCGGTAGCCGGCTCAACGCCACAGCGCGCCGACCGGCGTCTCCCAATCGTAGTGGTAGAGAATCTGCGCCTGCAGCAGCTCCGCCGTCGCCAGCGAATCGATCAGTGCGTGGTGTCCGGTATAGGCCGGAAGGTGATAGCGCTGGCGGCTCTCGTGCAGGCGAATCGACGCCATCGGTCGCCCCGCCCAGCGACGCAGTCTCGCCCACCAGGACTGCCGGTGGATCCGCGCCTCCAGCGACATGGTGTCGATCATCGGCATCAGCAGGCCATCGCCCAGCCGTTCTCGTATCGCGGCGTCGAGGAACGTTCTTTCCAACTGTCGGTAGTGCACGACGACCAGGCGGCCCGCGAGCATGGCCAACAGCTCATCGATGATAGCGGTGAAGTCGGGGGCGTCCGCCACCTCGGCGTGGGTGATGTGGTGGAAAGCGACCGATTCGCCGCTCAGCTTGCGGCGCGGTGACAACACCCAGTAGCGGCCGTCGGCCGGCCGGATCCGGGACAGGGTGAAAGGCATCACCCCGACACTGACGATGTCGTGACGGCTGCTATCCAGGCCGGTGGTCTCGAAGTCCATCGCGACCAGCGGCGCCTCGCCGATGGGTGTCTCGGGGTCCAGCGTTCCTCCGGCGAAGAAGCTGGCCAATCGGGGCTCGCGAACCCGCTGCGCGCGCGAGGCCATGTAGTCCGGCCAGGTCGGCGTGCTCTGCCCTCTCGCGGCGCGACGCAAGGTCATCGGCGGCTCCGCTGCGAAGCCTGGCTGGCGGAGCCTGCCGAGGAGGAGGTGTGGGTCTTGGAGGAACCCGACTTGGACGGCATGCTGTAGCGGAAGGAGAGGAACTTCTGGGCGTTGCTGATCGCTTCGAAGGCATCCTTCAGATGGTGGCGTTCCCGGCTGCCGATGTTCTCGGGATCGACGCTGTTGTCGGGCTCGGCGCCCCGCTCGATCGCATCGGCCTGATGGCGAATGCGGACCATCGACATGAACTCGAAGGCGTAGCGCAGACGCTCGGTGACGCCATCGGCCAGCAGTTTGGTCTGGGCGATGTCATCGAGGCGGGCAAAGCTGTTCTGCGCCTTGGAGCCGCAGGCCAGCGCATGCACGCGAACCAGGTCGGTCAGCGGCGCGGTTCCCCGGCGCTTGAGGTTGATCGACTTGCGATGTTCGCCGTCCTGCTCCATGACGAACTGACGGAAGAAGCCCAGCGGCGGCGTGCGATTCTTGGCGTTGCGTGCCAACGCCGCCAGAAAGACCGGCCGCTGCGGTGCCAGTTCGGCGATCAGGTCCTGCAACGCTTCGACCATGGGCGTCTCGCCATGCACTGGCGCCAGATCGAAGAAGATGGAGCTGTGCAGCAGCCGTTCGCCGTTGGGCTCGTCCATCCACTCGGTGAAATACTCCTTCCAGACCTGCAACGGCTGGCGCCAGCGCGGATTGGTCGCCATCACGTCGCCCTTGCAGTACGGATAGCCGCAGGCGTCGAGGCCGTCGCAGACGAACCTGGCCAGCGCCTCGAAATACTCGCCGTGCCGCTCGGGATCGTAGTCGTCATGGAGAACCAGCGCGTTGTCCTGGTCGGCATTGATGGTGGGCTCCTCCCGCGCCATCGACCCCAGTACCATGAAGCAGTAGGGTATCGGCGCCGGGCCCAGCTCGGCCTCCGCCAGCTCGATCAGGCGCTGCGTGAACGCCCGCCCGATCGTCGCCAGCGCCCGGCAGACCATCTCGGAGTTGGCGCCGTCGGCGA
Source organism: uncultured Salinicola sp. (assembly GCF_937921195.1). Lineage (NCBI taxonomy): Bacteria > Pseudomonadati > Pseudomonadota > Gammaproteobacteria > Oceanospirillales > Halomonadaceae > Salinicola > uncultured Salinicola sp. The sequence continues at coordinate 55,498 of NZ_CALFQK010000104.1, read as the reverse complement.
CCATGCGCACGAACCCCGTGCCCACCTCCGGCGCCAGCCGTGCCAGCTGCTCGGGCGTGTTCTGGACGAAGATGTTGTTGACCAAAAACAGGCTGCTGTGGGTCTCGTGGCGAACGATATCGGAGAGGTGGAGCACGCCGACCGGCTGGCGCCGGTGCAGTACCGGCAGATGGTGAACCTGATTGCGCAACATGCACAGCATCGCTTCATAGACCGATTCGTCGGACTGGATGACGATGACTTTCCGCGACATGACCTCGCCCACCGGGGTCTGGGCCGACTTGCCCTCCGCCAGTACGCGGGTGCAGAAATCGCGATCGGTCAGAATGCCGTTGAGCTGCCAGTGCCGGCCGTCGGGGCCGGTGAAGGTATAGGCGGACTGGGTCTCGGTCACATCGACCACCAGCACGCAGGTGACGTTGGCGTCGCGCATCTGCCGGGCCGCCTGCTGCAGGGAGGTGGCGGCTTCGACCATCTGCGGCTGCCGGCTGATCAGCTTGCGCACCCGGGTCGTCATCAGGCCGCTGTCGTCGCGCTGCTGTTCCACCGTCACCTTGAGGCGCTGGCCACCGGTCTCCACGAACTCGGCGAAGTCGTCGTCCTCGTCGCAGATCGTCTCGAAGACATCGCCGGGGATGAAATAGATCAGCGTGTCCTCGATGGCGCTGACCGGATAGCGCACCCGGCGGTTGCTGCGCAGCAGGTCCGAGTAGCCGAAGATGTCGCCTTCGCTCAGGCGGTTGAAAAGCCGGCCGCTGCGCTGGTACATCTCCACCGCCCCGCTGCGGATGTACCACAGCGATTCGACCGGCTGGTCCTTGACCAGCAGTTCGCTGCCGGCCTGGAAATAGCGGATCTCGACCTCGCCGGCGATACGGTCGAGCAGCGCATCGGGAAGATCGTCGAACGGCGCGAACTGCGCCATGTGGCCACGGATATCCAACTGCTCAACGTTCATGCGCCTCTCCCCGTCGCGAGTTCTCATTGTCGAAGCGCCGGAAGATGGCGTCAACGACGACTTGGCCGCTATCCGGTTGATCTATCGATGGAAACGTCGAGGGTGTCGACCGGTAGGAAGATGACGCCGGCCATCCCGCCCACCCACCAGGCCCGGGTGCCAGGATCAGCGCTCGCCAGCGGCGGACTGCCTCAGGCGCTGTCGGCCCGGGAGAGCGGTGTGGGATGCTTGCCCTCGACCCAGCCCAGGCTGCCGCTATCGGTCGGCTTGAACCAGTCGAGACGCGAGGCCAACTCGACCACGCTGCCGATGACGATCAGCGTCGGCGGTCGAGGTTGATGATCGGCAAGACTCCCGGGGAGTCGTGCCAGCGTACCCAGATGCACCCGCTGGTTGGCCGTCGTGCCCTGCTCGATCAGCGCCAGCGGCGTGGCCGCGTCCAGCCCGTGTGCCACCAGCCGTTCGCGAATCAGCTCCAGCGCACCCAGGCCCATGTAGAAGACCAGGGTCTGGCCGCCCCGTGCCAGCGCCGGCCAGTCGAGGTCGCAGCTGCCGTTCTTGAGATGACCGGTGACGAAACGCACCGACTGGGCATGGTCGCGATGGGTCAGCGGCAGGCCGGCATAGGCCGCGCAGCCGGAAGCGGCGGTAATCCCCGGAACGACATCGAATTCGATCCCGGCGGCGACCAGCGCCTCGAGCTCTTCCCCGCCGCGCCCGAAGATGAACGGATCGCCGCCCTTCAGCCGAACCACCCGATTACCCGCCCTGGCCCAATCGACCAGTGCCTGGTTGATGCCCTCCTGCGGCACGCTGTGCCGGGAGCGCGCCTTGCCGACGTAGAAGCGCCTGGCGTCGGGCCTGGCCAGTGCCAGGATTTCCTGGCTGACCAACCGGTCGTGGATGACGATATCCGCCTGCTGCAGCTGCCTCAGGGCTTTCAGCGTCAGCAGGTCCGGATCCCCCGGACCGGCCCCGACCAGCGAGACGTGGCCGCGCCGCCAGCTGCCCGGCACCAGCCCTGCCGCGTTCTCGGCCGCGTCCCGGGTCGTCACCCGTGGCGGCAGGCGCACGCTGCACAGTGCCGGATGCGGCGGTACGAAAACCGCCACGCCGGCCTCCCGCGCCCGCGTGGCCACCTGGCGATCGCGCGCGGCGTCGCCACTGGCCACGAGCCATAGCTGGCCGATCCCCGGTTCCGGCTCGTCGCTGCGTACCGCCCAGCCCTGGCCCTGGCAAAGCGCCGCCAGCGCCGGCATCGTCGAGCCGGCGTGCACTGTCACCCGCGGCATCAGCCCGGCGACGCGCTGCGCCAGCGCCAGCGCCTCGCTGCCGCCACCGATCAGGTGCACGTCGAGCTGCGACGGGTCGTACTGCAGAGTCAGGGAGTCGGTCACGAATCGAGCCGTCATTGGAATGGGAGGAGCCGGCCTTAGATCGAAAAGCCGAAAAGAACGCAATGCTTATAGCGAAATTGTAAGACCACGACGCCGACGAACGAAGGAACGCTTTTTTTTAGCGTTATAACCAAACGCACCCTCGCCGCCCATCGGCGACGGGGCGCGTCGAGCCTACTCGACGTTGAGACGCGTCGATCCGCCCATGTAGGGCACCAGTACCGCCGGCAGATCCACGCTGCCATCGGCGTTCTGGTAGTTCTCCAGCACCGCCAGCAGGCAGCGCCCCACTGCCAGCCCGGAGCCGTTCAGTGTGTGCACCAGCTGCGGCTTCTTCTGCTCGGGGCTGCGGAAGCGCGCCTGCATCCGCCGCGCCTGGAAATCCTCGCAGTTGGAGACCGAGGAGATCTCGCGGTAGGTCCGCTGGCTCGGCAGCCACACTTCCAGGTCATAGGTCTTGGTGGCGCTGGCGCCCATGTCGCCAGTACACAGGGTCACCACGCGATACGGCAGTTCGAGCGCCTGCAGAATCGCCTCGGCGTGGCCACGCATCGCCTCCAGCGCCTCGTAGCTGGTCTCGGGGTCGACCACCTGCACCATCTCGACCTTGTCGAACTGATGCTGGCGAATCATGCCCCGCGTGTCGCGACCGTAGGCACCCGCCTCGCTCCGAAAGCACGGCGTATGGGCGGTCAGCTTCAGCGGCAGCGCGGCGTGATCGAGGATCTCGTCGCGCACGAAGTTGGTCAGCGGCACCTCGGCGGTGGGAATCAGGTAGTAGTCGCTGTCGGCGAGCTTGAACAGATCCTCGCCGAACTTGGGCAACTGGCCCGTCCCGGTCAGCGTCTCGGCATTGACCATGTAGGGCACGTAGCACTCTTCATAGCCATGATCCCGAGTCTGCGTATCGAGCATGAACTGCGCCAGCGCCCGATGCAGCCGGGCGATCGGTCCGCGCATCACGGCAAAACGCGAGCCGGTCAGCTTGGTCGCCATCTCGAAGTCGAGATAGCCGAACCGGGCCCCGAGATCGACGTGATCGCGCACCTCGAAGTCGAACTCGCGCGGTGCGCCCCAGCGATGCAGCTCGACGTTGTCGCTCTCGTCCGCCCCCTGCGGCACGTCGTCATGGGGCAGGTTGGGCAGCCCCGCGACCAGATCCTCCCAGGCCTGCTGCACCTCGCCGAGTTCGCGCTTGGCGGCGTCGAGATCGTCGCCGAGCTGGCCCACCTCCGCCAGCAGTGGCTGAATGTCCTCGCCGGCGGCCTTGGCCTTGCCGATCGACTTGGAGCGCACGTTGCGCTCGTTCTGCAACTGCTCGGTCCGCGTCTGCAGCTCGCGACGGCGGGACTCGAGCGACTCGAGCTGCGCGGTGTCGAGAGTGAAGCCCCGCAGGGCCAGGCGCTGGGCGACGAACTGCGGATCGCTGCGCAACAGCTTGGGATCGAGCATGACGAAATTCCGTTGGTTGAAATCGAAGACGGTGACGACAGGAATCGACCGAAGACGCACGACGACAGACGAACGTGTTGATGGTCATTCTTTGCGAGGGGAATATTGTAGGGAAAACCCCACCCCGGCACCATGCGCTACCGGGGATTCGTGTCACATCTCCGCCTGGCACGCTAAACTGTTCCACCCCGGTGCCCATGGCGCCACGGACCGGTTCCCGCCATCCCCGCGGCGCCGGGAATCGACAATCTGTCGGATGGGTCCCCATCCGATGAAGGCCGCCTGACCGGCCCGACGCGATGGCTTGATGCATGACAATGATGACACGCCTTGACCCGACCAGCGCCGAGCTGACGCTGCCCGAGCGCTATCGCCGCTTCCTCGCCGAGCTGGCCGCGGCCGGCTTTCGTGGCGATATCGCCGATGACGCGGCCAACCGCATCGTACTGGCCACCGACAACTCGATCTACCAGCGCCAGCCAGCGGCCGTTCTTTATCCCCGCGACGCCGCCGATCTCCAGCGGATCGCCCGGCTCATGGCGCAGGCAGCGTATCGCGACGTCGTGCTCGCGCCCCGGGGCGGCGGCACCGGCACCAACGGCCAGTCGCTGACCGACGGCCTGGTGGTGGACGTCTCCCGCTACATGAACCGGATCGTCGAGATCGACGTCGAGAACCGCCGCGTGCGCGTCCAGGCCGGCGTGGTCAAGGATCAGTTGAATGCTGCGCTCCGGCCCCACGGGCTGTTCTTCGCGCCGGAGCTCTCCACCTCCAACCGCGCCACGATCGGCGGCATGATCTCCACCGACGCCAGCGGCCAGGGCAGCTGCGAGTACGGCAAGACGCGCAACCACGTGCTGGCGCTGGATGTGGTGCTGCCCGGCGGCGAGCGACTCGAGAGCCAACCGCTGGACGACGCGGCCTTGACCGCCATGTGCCAGCGCGATGATCGGGTCGGCGAGATCCATCGCGCGGTCAGCGGCATCGCCGAGGCCGAGCGCGAGCGAATCGATGCCATCTTCCCGCCGCTCAATCGCTGCCTGACCGGCTACGACCTGGCCCATCTCACCGACGACCAGGGGCGCTTCGATCTCAATAGCGTCCTGTGCGGTTCGGAGGGCTCGCTGGCGCTGCTCAACGAGGCCACGCTCAACGTGCTGCCGCTGCCCCGGCATTCGACCCTGGTCAACGTGCGCTACGCCGGTTTCATGGAGGCGCTGCGCGACGCCAAGGCGCTGATGGCCGTGAGCCGTCCGACCTCGATCGAGACGATCGACGACCGCGTGCTGGCGCTGGCCATGGAGGATTTCGTCTGGGACAGCGTGGCGGCGTTCTTCCCCGCCGCCATCGATGCAGACGGCGAGCGCGGGACGCCGATTCGCGGGATCAACCTGGTCGAGTTCAACGACGACGATCCGGCTCGACTGGCCGATAGGGTGCGGGCCTTCACCGATCACCTGGGCTCGGACGCCAGCGTCGAGCGGCTCGGTTACACCCTGGCCGAGGGCCGCCCGCAGATCGGCCGGGTCTACGCCATGCGTAAACGCGCGGTGGGGCTGCTCGGCAATGCCAGTGGCGAGAAGCGCCCGATCCCGTTCGTGGAGGACACGGCGGTGCCGCCGGAAAGCCTGGCCGACTATATCGCCGAGTTCCGCCAGCTGCTGGATGCCCGCGGCCTGGAATACGGCATGTTCGGCCACGTCGATGCCGGCGTGCTGCATGTGCGCCCGGCCATCGACATGAAGGACCCAAACCAGGCGCGGCTGATCCGCGAGATCTCCGATCAGGTCGCGGCACTCACCCAGCGCTACGGCGGGCTGCTGTGGGGCGAACACGGCAAGGGCGTCCGCTCCGAGTACTCGCCGCGCTTCTTCGGCGAGCTCTACCCCGCGCTGCAGCGGGTCAAGGCGGCCTTCGATCCGTTCAACCAGTTCAATCCGGGCAAGATCGCGACACCGCTTGTTATCCCCCCCGATGATGCGGGAAAGACGTCTTTTCCCAGCCCGCCCGAAGCCGCGGGCAAGGCGGAAGATACCATCACGCACTCCGCAGCGCCGGGAGAGAGGTCAGGCGAGATCGGTATCGTCGACGGCCACGATCCCGGGCTGCTGGCGATCGACGGCGTCACCACCCGGGGCGAGCTGGATCGCCAGATCGACGAGCGGGTGTGGCAGGAGAACGCCAGCGCGGTCCACTGCAACGGCAACGGCGCCTGCTACAACTACGACCCCGCCGATGCCATGTGCCCCTCCTGGAAGGCGACCCGCGAGCGGGTGCACTCGCCCAAGGGCCGCGCCAGCCTGATGCGCGAGTGGCTACGCCGCCAGGGCAACGCCGGCGTCGACGTGCTCGAGGTGGCGCGGGAGCAGCGTCAGGCCGGCTTCAGTCACTGGCTCACTGCCCTGCCCGGCAAGTTCAAGCGCTCGCTGGCGAAACGCCGCGGTGAAGAGGACTTCTCCCACGAGGTCTACGACGCCATGGCCGGCTGCCTGGCGTGCAAGTCCTGCGCCGGCCAGTGTCCGATCAAGGTCGACGTGCCGGACTTTCGCTCGCGCTTTTTGGAGAGCTACCACAGCCGCTACGCGCGGCCGCTGCGCGACTATCTGATCGGCGGGCTGGAGTTCGTGGTGCCGCACCTGCAGCCGGTGGCGCCGCTCTACAACGCGCTGCTCGACAATCGCCTGATCGATCGCTTCCTGGCGCAACGCCTGGGCATCGTCGACAGTCCGAGACTGTCACGCGCCAGCCTCGGGAAGGTGCTCGACGCCTGGGGCGTTGCCGAGGCCACGCCGCTGACGCTGGGCAGGCTGACCGACGCCCAGAAAAGCCGCAGCGTGGTGCTGGTGCAGGACGCCTTCACCAGCCATTTCGAATCGCGGCTGGTGATGGACGTGGTCGAGCTGCTGTCGCGGCTCGATATCCGGGTCTTCGTCGCCCCCTTCCAGCCCAACGGCAAGCCGCTGCACGTGCAGGGATTTCTCGGCCGCTTCGGGCGGGTCGCGGAGAAGCAGGCCGCCCGGCTCCAGGCGCTGTCGCGTTTCGACGTGCCGCTGGTGGGCATCGATCCGGCGATGACGCTCACCTACCGCCAGGAGTACGTCAAGACGCTGGGGCCGCAGGCGGTGCCGGAGGTACTGTTGCTGCAGGAGTGGCTGCTGTCGCTGGGACCGTCGATACTGCCCCAGGGCTGGAACAGCGGGCGCATCGAGCAGCCCGACCCGGGCTATCGCCTGCTGAGCCACTGCACCGAGAGGACCAACGCGCCGGGCAGCCCCAGGGGCTGGCAGCAGCTGTTCGAGCGCTTCGGCCTCTCGCTGGGCCTGGTCGACACCGGCTGCTGCGGCATGTCCGGCACCTATGGCCACGAGGCGCGCCACCGCCGGACCTCGGAGACGATCTACGACCTCTCCTGGCGCGAGCCGGTGGAGGATCAGGCCAACGCGGGCCGGCTGCTGGCCACCGGCTACTCCTGCCGCAGCCAGGTCAAGCGGCTCTCCGATCAGGCGCTGCCGCACCCGCTGCAGGCGCTTTTGAAGCACGTCAAGGTCGCCGGCGCCATGTCTTGACGATGAGATAGGGCTAGACCACCGGCGAACGTCAGCAACCGTCGATCTCGTGCCATACTTTGCCGACTCATGGCCTGTCGCTTTACGTTCTGGCCTGTCGCCTCACGTTGTAGATAGGAGCGCCCTTCATGTCGAGCAGCTGGATTCTGGTCAATTTCATCGCCATCTGGACGGTAGCTGCCGTCACCCCGGGACCTAACTTCTTCCTGACGCTGCAGACGGGGATCGTACACGGGCGCCGGGCGGCGATGACTGCCGTCGCCGGGCTCGCCACGGGCACATTCGCCTGGGGGCTGTTTGGCTACTTCGGCATTGCACTGCTGTTTGCGCTGGCGCCGTGGCTCTACCTCACGCTCAAACTGGTCGGCGGTGTCTATCTACTGTTTCTCGGCGGACGACTGATTCTGCACAGCTTCCGCGGCGCAGGCGACGAGGCGGTCCACACGCCTCCCGGGCTCTCCGGTGGTCAGATCTATCGTCGGGGCTTGCTCACCGGTGCCTCGAATCCGAAGACGGCGCTGTTCGTTAGCAGCCTGTTCGCCTCGACGCTGCCGGCCCATGCACCGATGTGGATGGGCGTCGTCTGCATCGCCGCAATGCTGGCGGTCTCCGTGGGCTGGTACAGCCTGATCGCACTTGTCTCCACCACGCCGCGACTGCGCGTCCTGTATCGGCGCACGCGACACTGGATCGAATGTTGCGCCGGCGCCGTGTTCATGGGTTACGGCGGCCGACTGATCACGCTGCGCTGAAGTCGCGACACGCGAACGCGACACATCTGGAGCGGTCCCCAAAACCGCGTGACTCAACGGCCGTCTGTCATTCGAGCAACTGCGCTCTGATTCATCTATGCTCGGCGGCAATCCTTTACCAGGAGCCCGTCTCATGTCCGACACGCTTCACCTCGTCTGCCCCCACTGCCACGCGGTCAACCGGGTTGCCAGTACGCGCCTGGGGGATGCCCCGAACTGCGGTCGCTGTCACAACCTGCTGTTCACCGGCGAACCGCTGGCACTGGACTCCGCCAACTTCGACCGTCACCTGACGCGCAGCGATCTTCCGCTGCTGGTCGATTTCTGGGCCGACTGGTGCGGCCCCTGCAAGGCGATGGCGCCGGGATTCGCCAAGGCCGCGGGCGAGCTCGAACCCCACCTCCGCCTGGCCAAGCTGGATACCGAAGCGGCCACCGATATCGCGTCGCGCTTCGGCATCCGCAGCATTCCGACGCTGATCCTGTTCCGCGGCGGCCGCGAGATCGCGCGCCAGGCCGGCGCCATGGGGCAGTCGGACATCGTCGCCTGGACTCGGCGACAACTCGCCACACCCTGAAATCTGTCCGCCTCACGATTCGGCATTGCATCCATGCGGTGCCGCCGCTAGTCTGCGCGCCTTTTGCCACGCACCGGAGAGACCGCATGGAAAACGCCGCCCTTGCCCTGACCGGCATCGGCCTGCTGGCGCTGGGCTGCCAATGGCTCGCCTGGCAGATCCGGGTGCCGGCCATCCTGCCGCTGCTGATCGCCGGTATCGCCGCCGGGCCGATCACCGGGGTGCTCGATCCGGATGCGGTGCTCGGCGATCTGCTGTTCCCGCTGGTCTCCCTGGCGGTCGCGGTGATCCTGTTCGAGGGCGCCTTGACCCTCGATTTCCGGGAGCTGCGGGGTCACGGCCGCACCGTCAGCCGACTGGTGACCTGGGGCGCATTGATCACCGCGCTGCTGGCCATCGTGGCCGCGCACCTGATCCTCGGGCTCTCCTGGGAGATGGCCAGCGTGCTGGGCGCGCTGCTGGTCGTGACCGGACCGACGGTGGTCCTGCCGCTGCTGCAGTCGCTGCGGGCCCGCGAGCACGTCAGCCAGATCCTGCGCTGGGAAGGCATCCTGATCGATCCGATCGGCGCCATCGGCGCGGTCCTCGTCTATGAGTTCGTCGCCCTGGGACTCTCCAACGGCGCAGCGGCCCATACGTTAGTGAGCTTTGCCCAGACTGCGGTGATCGGCTTCGGCCTGGGGACGGCGGGCGGCTATCTGTGGGGCAGCGTGCTGCGTCACTACTGGCTGCCGCAACGCCTGCACAGCTTCGGCACCCTGATGATCATGCTGACGCTGTTCACCGCCTCGAACCTGCTGTTCCACGAGTCCGGCCTGCTGACCGTCACCGTCATGGGGGTGTGGATGGCCAACATGCGGGGCGTGCCGACCCAGCCGATTCTGGAGTTCAAGGAGACGCTGTCGATCCTGCTGATTTCGGGGCTGTTCATTCTGCTGGCGGCGCGCTTGAGTCTCGAGCAGCTGGGGCTGCTGTCGTGGGAGGCGTGGGCGTTCCTGGCGGTCCTGGTGTGGGTGGCGCGACCGCTGGCGGTGTGGGTCTGTACCTGGGGCAGTTCGCTCAACTGGCGGGAGAAGGCGCTGCTGGCCTGGCTCTCTCCCCGCGGTATCGTCGCCGCGGCGGTGGCCTCGCTGTTCGCGATCCGGCTCGAGGCGCTGGAGGTGCCGGGTGCGGAGCTGCTGGTCCCGATCACCTTCCTGGTGATCATCAGCACCGTCGTGGTACAGAGCCTGTTCTCGCGTCCGCTGGCCCGGTTTCTGAAGGTGGACGCGCCGACGGCGTCGGGCTTTCTGATCATCGGCGCCAACCCGGTGGCACGGGCCTTCGGTAGCGCCCTGCAGGAAGCCGGCTTCGCGGTGCGACTGTGCGATCACAACTGGGATGCGATCCAGGAGGCGCGGATGGCCAGCCTCCCGATCTACTACGGCAACCCGCTGTCGGAGCATGCCGCCCAGCATCTGGGGCTGACGGGCATCGGCCATCTGCTGCCGCTGTCGCCCTACCGCGAGCTCAACAATCTCGCCGCGCTGCACTTCGAACACATTCTCGGTCACGGCAAGGTCTTTCGACTGGCGGTGGAATCCTCCCGCAACGCCCGTCGCCACCATCAACAGGCGCTGGCCCACCTGCCGCTGCTGTTCGACGGTCACACCACCTTCACCCGCCTCTCCAGCCTGATCGGCCAGGGCGCGGTGATGCGCCACGCCAGGATCAGCGACAACTTCGACATCGAGGATTACCGCCGCATCCATCAGGACCGACTGCTGACGCTGTTCACGCTCTCCGCCAGCGGCCGCATCCGCATCGCCACCTCGGCCAGGCCGCTCAACCCCAAAGCCGGCGACACGCTGATCAGCCTGATCTTCCCCGACTCGCCCGAATTCTGACCGCCCCAGCCCGGCGATGCCTGGAAGCGGCCCTTTCTCCCCGCCAACGTGAAGCGCCGCCCCCTTTCATGGAGAGCGGCGCTCGAACGCCGGCGATGTCGCCGCCTGCGGCTAGAAAAACATCCGACGCAGCGCGCTACCGGGCTCTTCCTCGCGCATGAACGCCTCGCCCACCAGGAAGGCGTTGACGTCGAACTCCCGCATCCGCTCGACATCGTCACGACTGTGGATGCCGGACTCGGTGACGACCGTGATGCCCTGGGGGATCCGCTTCAGCAGTTCGAAGGTGGTATTCAGCGAGGTCTCGAACGTGCGCAGGTCGCGGTTGTTGATGCCCACCAGCGGTAGATCCAGCATCAGGGCCCGCTCGAGCTCGAAGATGTCGTGTACCTCCACCAGCACGTCCATGCCCAGGGCCGTTGCCTGCTGGTGGAGATCCTTGAGCTGCGCATCGCTCAGCGCCGCCACGATCAGCAGGATGCAGTCGGCACCGATTCCCCGGGCTTCGGCGATCTGATAGCCGTCGATGATGAAATCCTTGCGGATCACCGGCAGCTCGCAGGCACCGCGCGCGGCAATCAAGTCATCCTCGTGGCCCTGAAAATAGTCGGCGTCCGTCAGCACGGAAAGACAGCTCGCGCCCGCCGCCGCGTAGTCGGCCGCGATCTCCGCGGGTCGAAAGTCTTCACGGATGACGCCCTTGGAGGGGGAGGCCTTCTTGATCTCGGCGATGACGGCGGGGTCGCCGCCCTCGATACAGGCGTCGAGCGCGGCCACGAAACCTCTGGGCGCGGCCTGGGACTTCGCCCGCTCGAGCCACGCCTGCTCGCTGACGACAGGGCGACGCTCGGCAATCTCCTCGCGCTTGCGCGTCAGTATCTTGGCCAGGATGGTCGGCAGTTCACTATCGGCGACATCGGTCATGTAGCGGTTCCTGTTGGGCTTGTTCGGCGAGAACTCACTCGGCGAAGATACGCGTGAAATCGGAAAGCTCCTTGAGCTTTTCCAGCGGAAGTTTGGAAGCCTGGGCGTCCTGGGCCATCAACACGCCCTCTTTCAGCGAATCGGCGATACCGGCGGCAAACAGCGCCGCCCCCGCGTTGAGCGCGACGATATCGCCGGCCACGCCCTTGCCCACCAGCGCCTCCTTGACCAGCTTGAGGCTGTCCTCGGCGGTAACGACCTTCAGCGGTTCGAGCGATTGACGCTCGATGCCCAGCGACTCGGGGGTGATCGTGTAGTCGTGGATCTCGCCATCGCGGAGTTCGGCCACCCGCGTCGGCGCCGCCACCGAGATTTCGTCCAGACCGTCCTCGGCATGCACGACCAGTACGTGCCGGCTACCCAGCTTGCGCAGCGATTCCGCCACCAGCGGCACGAGATGGGGCGCATAGACACCCAGCAGCTGGTTGGGGGCGCCCGCCGGATTGGTCAACGGCCCGAGGATATTGAAGACCGTGCGCACCCCCATCTCTCTGCGCGGGCCGATGGCGTGACGCATCGCCTGATGGTGACGCGGCGCGAACATGAAGCCGACGCCGACCTGCTCGATACAGCGCGCGATGGTCGCGGCGTCGAGATCGAGATAGATACCCGCGACGTCGAACAGATCCGCACTGCCGGCTGAGGACGAGACGCCGCGGTTGCCGTGCTTGGCGACATGGCCGCCGGCAGCCGCGACGACGAAACTCGATGCGGTGGAGACGTTGAAAAGGTTGGCGCCGTCGCCGCCGGTGCCGACGATATCGACGACGTTGTCGCAGTCGATCGATACCGGCTGCATCAGCTCGCGCATGACCTGCGCTGCCGCCGTGATCTCGTCGGCGGTCTCGCCTTTCATGGCCAGCCCGATCAGGAAACCGCCGATCTGCGCTTCGGTGGCCTCCCCCGTCATGATCGCCTGCATGACGGCGTGGGTATCCTCGTAGCTGAGGTCCTGGCGGCGCATGATCGCGCCAATGGCATCCCGCATTTGCATGTTGGCTCCTCGCCTGTTCCAGTTAGCCGCGCCGTTTGAGGAAATTCGCCAGCAGCTCGTGACCTTGGCGAGACAGAATCGATTCAGGGTGAAACTGTACCCCTTCGATATCCAGCGTCTTGTGTTTCAGGCCCATGATCAGTCCCGGCGTCGGATCGTCGTCGCCGACCCAGGCCGTGACTTCGAGGCAGTCGGGCAAGGTCCCGGCATCCACCACCAGCGAATGATAACGGGTCACCTCGAGGGGGTCCTCGAGGCCGGCGAAAACGCCTTCGCCGCGGTGACGAATGCGGGACGTCTTGCCATGCATCACCTGCGGCGCACGCACCACATCGCCCCCGTAGACCTGGCCGATGGCCTGGTGCCCCAGACAGACCCCCAGTATCGGAATCCTGCCGGCAAAGTGGCGGATCGCCTCCATCGCTATCCCGGCTTCATTGGGCGTGCACGGGCCAGGCGACACCACCAGATGGGTCGGTTCGTGCTGCTCGAGACCGGCGATGTCCGTCTCGTCGTTGCGCACGGTCACCACATCCGCCCCCAACTCCCCCAGGTACTGGACGATGTTGAAGGTAAAGCTGTCGTAATTGTCGATCATGAGGACTGACATGGTGCAAGCTCCTGATATTCATACTAGATCGAGTAAAGGCCGTGATTGCTTACCCAGGTGATTACCCAAGTCGATCATTCCACCTATGCCAAACCCCACGAAGCGCAGCAGACAAACGAAAAATGCCGCCCCGAGGGACGGCATTTTCTACAGACGTCGGCATGCCGCCCTTGGATCAAAGGCGCCACCACCACTGGTTCGGTCTGAGCGTCGGAATCATGTTCATGAGCGGTATAGTGCCGTGGAGCGCCGATCACTGTCAACGCCGCCAGACGGGCGTCGCGGCCGGGGGCGCCGCCACCTCTCCCGCGTCATCCGGAGGCGTGGTTCGCGCCCGGAGACATGACTACTCCTCGCGGCCCCCTCCCTCGAGATCCGTCAACAAGTCGTCGATGTCGGGGAAGATGGGTTCGACTACCCGTTGGTCGGCCCGCCGGGGACCAAGCCTGACCCGCAGGAACTGCCAGAAGACCAGGCCGTAGCGATCCATGTAGTGGCCGGCTCGGGACTGCCTTGGTACGCCCTCGCCCCGCGCGAGCCGCTCGGCCAGAAAAGGAACGATCAATGTCTGGAGTCCTTCGAAGGCTTCCATGTCGGAAGACGCCTCCGCCACCAGACCGGGCAAGGCAGGCACCAGTGCCTCCCAGCGCTGCCGCGGCGGCACTGCCGGCCTGATGACGACGTCGAAAATGAACTCTGGCATACGCCCCTCGGAACCCCAAGGCCAATGGGAAACGGTCGCCGGCACTGCGCTGCGACCGCTCCTATTGTGCGAGAGGCACGGCGGATCGAATGGGTGAAGATCCATCTTCAAGCGGGCCAATTCATTCCCGAACCCGTTCACCGAATGGCGACGACGGCGGTCGCAACCCGATGGTCGGTGAAGGCGGGCGGCTGCCCGGAAACCGGGCGAGGCTGCTGGAATTTCAGGCATGAAAAAGCCGCTTGCACGGAGCGTGACAAACGGCTTGTTCATGAAGATCTGGTGGAGCCTAGCGGGATCGAACCGCTGACCTCAACACTGCCAGTGTTGCGCTCTCCCAGCTGAGCTAAGGCCCCAAAAAACGCGCTGCCCTGATGGACGCGACGCACTATAAAAGCCCCCTTCCCCCAGGTCAAGCCCCGCTTGCCCGGACTCGCCGACATCGAGGTCACGACCATCGACCTCGAAGCCTCGCATCGCCGCGCTTTGCGGGTCGCAAATTCCCCGCCAAACATGGAGTATTTGGTCCGAGAACGTGTCACACTACTTAACAGAACGGAGATGAATTAACAGAGCGGAGATGGAACTTCCATACTTAAACTTGCAAGTTCCAATGATGACGCTGTTGGCGATGCGCGAGCTTTCGCCGGATCGCTGAACGACAGCGCACGACCAATCATAAACAAGGCCCGCCGGTTGCTGGTACGGCAACCAACGGCAGGGTCTTCAGGGGCAGCGGGAATCCAGGAGTCATCTTGATCAGGGTATTAGTAGCCGACGATCATCACTTGGTGCGCACGAGTATCGCGCGCGTCTTGGACAGCGAACCCGATATCGAGGTCGTCGCCGAAGCCGACAGTGGAGAGAGTGCGTTACAGAGCTGCCGGGAACACCTGCCGGATATTGCGATGATCGACATACGCATGCCGGGAATCGGCGGTCTGGAAACCATTCTGAAACTCCTCAAGACTCAGCCCGATACGCGGATCATCGTGCTGACGGGACAGGTCGAGGAGAGCACGGCACAGCGTCTGATCGATTCCGGCGTGACCGGCTTCATCAGCAAGGGCACTGAACTGGATCTGATGATCGAGGCCGTGCGTCGGGTCGCGGAAGGCGAGCGCTTCATCAGCCCGGACATCGCCCAACGCGTGGTGTTGGCCCGCAGCGAGGGTCGCCAGAGTCCGTTCGACCAGCTTTCGCATCGCGAGCTGCAGATCGCGACGATGATCATTCACTGTCACAAGGTCAGTCGCATCTCCGAGCAGCTCTGCCTGAGCCCCAAGACCGTGAATACCTACCGCTACCGAATCTTCGACAAGCTGAAAGTGCAGTCCGACGTGGAGCTGACCCATCTTGGCCTGCGGCACGGGCTGCTGGACGAATTCGAGCCCCGATCGTGACGACAGTCGAACGCAATGGAAATGCAGGGAGCCCACCGTGCTCGTACGGGACTTTGATATACTCGGGGCATGAGTGAATCCTCGATCGATACCCCATTGCGCTTCGATGCCAAGCACTTCCTGAAGTCGGTCTCAGAATCGCCCGGCGTCTATCGCATGCTCGACGAGCAGGCCAACGTCCTTTACGTCGGCAAGGCCAAACGTCTGAAACCGCGACTTGCCAGCTACTTCAGAGGCGCCTTGAACGCCAAGACCCAGGCGCTGGTGGCGCGCATCCAGGACATCCAGATCACGGTCACACGCAGCGAGACCGAGGCCCTGCTGCTGGAGCAGACCTTGATCAAGGAGCTGCGGCCGCCCTACAACATCCTGCTGCGCGACGACAAGTCCTACCCCTACGTCTTCGTCACCGATCGACATCCCTACCCCGCCCTCGAGTTCAAGCGCGTTCGCCAGAAGCGGCGCGACGGCCGCTACCTCGGCCCCTACCCGAGCTCGACCGCGGTTCGGGAGAGCCTTTCGCTGATGCAGAAGATATTTCGCATCCGCAACTGTGAAGACAGCGTGTTCGCGCATCGGCACCGGCCCTGCCTGCAGTACCAGATCAAACGCTGCAGCGCGCCCTGTGTCGACTACATCAGTGAAGCCGACTACCGCCAGGACATCGAGCACGCCGTGATGTGCCTCGAGGGGCGCAGCGAGCAGGTGACCCAGCAGCTCACCGCCAGCATGGAGCGCGCCAGCGATGCGCTCGACTTCGAGGAAGCGGCCCGCTTGCGCGACCAGATCCAGCAATTGAGGCGATTGCAGGAGAAGCAGTTCGTCGACAACGCCGATGGCGATGCCGACATCTTTGCCCTGGCCGAGCAGCCCGGCGGACTCTGCATCAGCGTACTGTCGATTCGCCAGGGCCGCATGATGGGTGCGCGCCATCATCAACCCGACAACGGCCTGGATCTTGGCGCCGAGGAGCTGCTCAGCGAGTTCGTCAGCCAGTTCTACCTCGGTCAGTCCAAGGAGATCCCGCTCGAAATCATCGCCTCGCACCCGCTGACGGATAGCGAGTTGCTGCAATCGGCATTGAGCGAACATGCCGGCCGACGCATTCGCGTCGCGTCTCAGGTGCGGGGTCACCGCGCCCAGTGGCGCCGACTGGCCATCACCAATGCCGAGCAGCACCTGGCGACCCAACTCGCCAACCGCAGCCAGTTGGGCAAGCGTTTCGAGTCGCTGCGCCAGGCTCTGGACATGCCGATCTCACCCGCCAGGCTCGAGTGCTTCGATATCAGCCACAGCCACGGCGAGGCGACCGTGGCCTCCTGCGTCGTATTCGATCAGAATGGCCCGGCCAAATCCGACTACCGTCGCTTCAATATCGAGGGGGTGGCAGCGGGTGACGACTACGCGGCGATGCGCCAGGCCCTGACCCGACGCTTCAAGCGCCTGCAGAAAGGCGAAGGCAAGCTGCCGGACATCCTGATCGTCGATGGAGGCAAGGGCCAGTTGAACATGGCCCGGGAGGTTCTGGTCGAACTGGAAGTCGTCGATGTCGCCCTGATCGGCGTCGCCAAGGGGACTACCCGAAAGGCTGGCCTGGAGACCCTGTTCATCGAAACGGTGGACCGCACCCTCAATCTGGACACCAGCTCACCGGCGCTGCACCTGATCCAGCATATACGCGACGAGGCCCACCGCTTCGCCATCACCGGTCACCGCCAGCGTCGCGACAAGCAGCGCCGCACCTCTTCGCTGCAAGATATTCCCGGGATCGGACCGAAACGTCGCCGGGAGCTGTTACGCTTCTTCGGCGGCCTGCAGGGCGTGCGCAAGGCAACCCGGGACGATCTTTCCCGCGTTCCGGGGATCAACGAACAGATGGCGGCTACCATACATCAGGCGCTCCATGGATGAGCGCACGCAGCAGGCGTAAAATGCCCGACTCTCATCTCCCAGTAAGGACGCTAGCGGCACGATGAACATTCCCAATATGCTCACCCTGGCAAGAATCGTGTTCATCCCGCTCCTGGTGGTGCTGTTCTACTTGCCCTACGCCTGGAGCCTGTTGGTGACGGCCGCCCTGTTCGGGCTGGCGGCCGTCACCGACTGGCTGGACGGCTACCTGGCCAGGCGCTGGGACCAGAGCACGCCATTCGGCGCGTTTCTGGATCCCGTCGCGGACAAGGTCATGGTCGCCGTCGCGCTGGCGCTACTGGTCGAACGTTACGAGGCGTTCTGGCTGACGCTGCCGGCGCTGGTCATCATCGGCCGCGAGATCGTGATCTCCGCGCTGCGCGAATGGATGGCGGAAATCGGGCAGCGAAAGCAAGTCGCGGTCTCCTGGATCGGCAAGTCGAAGACCACCTTGCAGATGGTCTCCCTACTGCTGCTCCTGGGCTTTCCGCCGCTCTCCCCGATTGCCAACATCGGCATCGTGCTACTCTATGCAGCGGCCTGTCTGACACTGTGGTCGATGATCCAGTATCTCAGGGCGGCCTGGCCGGAACTCACCCGCTCGCTGTGAGCGAAAAGTGGCATAAGCGTTTGACAGGTACGCACTTATCCTTATAATGCGACGGCGTGTTCAGCGGGAATAGCTCAGTGGTAGAGCATCGCCTTGCCAAGGCGAGGGTCGGGAGTTCGAATCTCCTTTCCCGCTCCAGACACACAGTGCAAGGAAACGGTAAGCGAGGGTCGGGAGCTGGAACGCCAGCCCGACGGATGGCCGCCCCATCGATCTCCTTTCCCGCTCCAGACACGAATCTCGATCCTGCCGATTCGACGCGAATTGTCATGGTAATGACAGTTCGGGAGACATATCTGCAGTGAATCGATGAAAGGCTGGATGGCAGAGTGGTTATGCAGCGGACTGCAACTCCGTGTACGCCGGTTCGATTCCGACTCCAGCCTCCACTTCTTCTCGGCGTCGAGTCTTCATGATTCGTCGCTCTCCTGGTCACCGGCGCCCTGTCCTGCGAACAGGCCCCCCGGAAAACTGACCGAATGCGTCCGGCCCGGATGGCGAAATTGGTAGACGCAAGGGACTTAAAATCCCTCGGTGGCGACACCGTGCCGGTTCGAGCCCGGCTCCGGGCACCATCATCTCCGAGACTCTATCAATGGCAGGTAGCCGTTCCTCTCCGCTCGCCATGCTGCGACTTTGCAGAACGACGCCCCGGGTCGCCACTCCAGGCGACACAGTGGGCTGCCGGAACCACTATCACGACAACGAGCCTGCCGAACGCTTTCTGGTCGGCGTGACAGGATAGAGTGTCGGAGAAAAAGCGACCCGGTGGCACAAGGTGAGAAACCCCACATGTACCGGGTCGAAGTCGTCGCAGGGAAGCGACACAAAGCGATAGCGGATCCCGATCGACGTCGAAATCCGCCCGGCTACCGGCGCTGAACCCTCGCCCCAGACCGTCTGGTGCCTCTTCTATCGGCAACCGCCCCCAATGACTTGAGCTCGATGCCCGAACTCCCCGGGCGTACGCCTGAAAGCGTCGCACCGGCCTCAAGGTCCCGATCCGTAGCTCGCCCTTCGCCCGCAGGCCATCGAAACCCAGTTCCCTCTATTGGACCTGCCGCGAAACAGCTCGATGACTCATTGACAATAGATCGGCGGCGCATAAAAAACCCCGGCCAGGGGGAGTGGCCGGGGAAGTTGGAGACGACTGGAGGTCTCTCAAAAGCGCCCCAGACTCTCGAGGCGCAAGGCAGAAGATTCTATAACTGCGATCTTGCTTCCAGCTCAGTCAATGCTGGCGAAAGTCATTTCGACATTGCCATGACCGGACGGCTGGCCAGCGTTCTGCAACGCCTGGGCAGCTGCCACGCTCTGCCCTTCACCAATCAGGCTGCTGTCACCAGCCGAGATGCTGGTGGCGCGCATGGTGCTGGCTGAGACATAAGTCAGAGCCTGATCGGCCGCATCGCTGTGGCCACCATTGACCGGATCGATACGGTATTGAGTTGGCAGCGCCTGAAATTCGGAAGTCTGCTGTACGTTCAGCGCCTGCTGCTGGCTGGCAAAAGCCTCTTCGGCCTGGGCGCTGTTGGCCTGAGCAGCAGCGGGCAGAGCGATGGCGAGTGCGATGGCGGCAAGGATACGGGTTTTCATGATTCGTTCTCCAATGACATATTTTTCGTTTGTTCGGTTGGCCTCTTGGCCTTGACCGTTGATGTCATTATGGCAACGAGACAGTTAGCATGCGAATCGAAAGCCTCGAAAGCGACTATCGTCGAGATCAATAGATGAAGCCATGACAGCCGGATATACCGGCGGTGACCTCTTGTGCTGTCGGCGTCATGGCCTGTTCAGAGGCGACTCCTGTCGCAGGCACTCTTCCCCCCGCTCACGAGGATGCGGCTTCTTCCTGGGCTTGCGCTGAAGCAACGATGCGCTCCAGCACGGGGATCCAGCAGGACTCGACGTTCAACCCGAACCGTCCGCCCAGGGTATCGATCATCTCCTCGACCGTGAGGCGGTGCTCTTCGATACCGCCCTCTACCCGTGCGATCTTCAAACGATTGCTCGCCAACGTGTAACGCGCCTCCGGTGTGGTCACAGCCACCATCAACCGACTGCGAAAGTGCGAGTCCGGATAGCGGGAGACGTAGTGGTTGGCCACCTGGTAATCGATGGGTTCGCAGGGGAAATCGAGAATTTCGTACAGGGCTTGCCAAGCGTGATCATGGTATGACTCGACCATGAAGCCGCTCATCGTTTTACGCAGCCGATAATCGCCGTAGGCATGTTGCTGAGGAAGATCCGGCTGCCAGGCGAGCGGCTCATTGGGCATGAAACTGCCGAAGCCGACGTCCACCAGCCACAGGGCATCGTCCACCACCACCTTCAAGGACGCATGCGTAGCGGCCGGGGCGGGACCTTCCGGCATGTGGCCGACCCACACCCGGGCCAAGTGGGTTTCAACCGAGAATCCCAGGGCTTGCAACACACGCTGCAGCAGGCTGGTGTGTTCGAAACAGTAGCCTCCACGTTGGCGATGGAGCATCTTGTCATCGACGGCTTTCGGGTCGAGCGAGATATCCCGCCCCAGCAGCACATCGATGGCCTCGAATGGAATGGAGGCCATGTGATGAGAAATGATGGAGCGCAGCGTTTCCTGCGTAGGGGGCAAGGCGCCCGAGAGCCCGATGCGCTTCAGATAGGCTGCTAGATCGACGCAGGCCATCTGCCGGTCAGAGAGTGAAACGATAGCTGACATGATGGAGCTCCTCTGGAAGACGAGCGCAGCGTAATTCCTCGACTTAACTTGAGGTCAAGCCCGTGATGATCCGATGAACTTCCGCTCAGGGGATCCTTCGAACGCGGAGGATTCGGCGGGCACCGGGATGAACGACGACACCCACGCTCCCTGAACACCGCGTCTCGCTTGACTACAGCCTTGAGCCCAATTCACCTATGTCGACGCACGCCATCGAGGAGGACGGCTCTGTGACGGATCCCCTTTCTTCCGTACAATGGCGCGCCACCTCGTGCCACGCCGCCGAAAAGTCGCCATGGTGTACCACCTCTTCCAGGAGAAATAGGCTCGACCGGCCAACTGGTACACCACGGTGCAGTGAGCCGGGTCATCGGCAGGACTCGATGGTATCAACCAGTGTATGTTTACACCGCAGGCCATGACGCAACTAACTGATATACCGACACAAAGCCCAGCAGATCGAGCCCGCCGATTTTCGGTGGCCCCGATGATGGATTGGACCACCCGGGACTACCGGGCCTTCGCCCGCTGCCTGACTCGCCGCGCACTGCTGTATACCGAGATGGTCACCACCGGCGCGATCCTGCATGGCTCGCCGCGGGAGCGTTTTCTGGGCTACGGCGCCATGGAACACCCGCTGGCACTGCAATTGGGCGGCAGCGATCCCGGGGAACTGGCGGAGTGCGCGGCCATCGCCGAGGCGTGGGGCTACGATGAGGTCAACCTGAACGTGGGCTGCCCGAGCGATCGGGTGCAGAACAACCTGATCGGCGCCTGCCTGATGGGTCACCCCGACAAGGTGGCCGACGCCGTCGCCGCCATGCGCCGCGCGGTATCGATTCCCGTCACGGTGAAATGTCGCATCGGTATCGACGACCAGGACGAGGATGCCGATCTCGAACGCTTCATCGATCGGGTCGCCGGCGCCGGCTGCGAGACCTTCATCGTGCATGCCCGCAAGGCCTGGCTCCAGGGGCTCTCGCCCAAGGAGAATCGCGACGTCCCGCCGCTCAACTATCCCCGCGTCTACCGGCTCAAGACGCAGCATCCCGAGCTGCATATCGGTATCAACGGTGGTATCACCACGCTGGACGCCTGCAGGACGCATCTCGATGCTGGCGTGGATAGCGTGATGATCGGTCGCGAGGCCTACCAGAACCCGTGGCTGCTGGCCGATGTCGATCGTGCACTTTACGGCGAGCCCTCGCCTGCCGCTAGCCGCCACGACGTCGCGCGTGCGTTTCGTCCCTATGTGATCGAACGGCTGGCCGAGGGCGCCAAGCTCAACCACATCACCCGGCATCTGCTGGGACTGTTCCAGGGCTGCGCCGGGGGCAGGCGTTTCCGACGCTACCTCTCGGAAAGCGCCCACAAGGAGGGCGCCGGTATCAGCGTCTACGATGACGCCATCGGCCTGGTCGACGAGAGCCGGCTGGCCGGACCGGTCCGAGAGCGCGTCTAGAAGCCGGTCGTCTCGTAACGCGACTGGAAGCTCTCC
Organism: uncultured Salinicola sp.; assembly: GCF_937921195.1. NCBI lineage: Bacteria > Pseudomonadati > Pseudomonadota > Gammaproteobacteria > Oceanospirillales > Halomonadaceae > Salinicola > uncultured Salinicola sp. The sequence goes on along the minus strand of NZ_CALFQK010000104.1, from coordinate 33,493 downwards.
ACCGCGTTCTCGACATCGTCGATCTCCTGATAACGGGCGACGTGGAACAGCGCCTCGCCCTCGTTGACCAGCGGCAGGTTGCTCATGCCGATGACGATGCCATCGGCGCTGGCGACCACCGGCGCCTCGTCGTTGCCGAAGGGATCGGCCACCACCCCCAGCGACTGATGCTTGGCGACCCGCGCCCCCAGCCTGACACGCGGCCGCAGAATGCCATCGATCGGCGCCCTGGCCCAGCTCGAACCGTTGGCCACTTCGGCGGGAGGCGGCATGCGCCGGCGGTTGTCGGCCGGCAGCATGCCGATCAGGCGCATCACGCGCCGAATTCCCCTCACGCCCGGCGCGATCGCCCACTCGTCGAAGCGCAGCGCTTCGCCGGCCTCGTAGGTGAGCACGGGAACGCCACGATTCTGCGCGTACTCGCGCAGGCTCCCCTCGCGCAGCTCCGCGTTGAGGATCACCGGCACGCCGAACGCCTCGGCCATGGCCTGGGTCTCGCGGTTCTGGCGCAGTTGGGAGCGAATCTGGGGCAGATTGGTGCGGTGAATGGCGCCGGTGTGCAAGTCGATGATGTGGGTGGCCCGGTCGACCATCTCTTCCCGCATCAGTGCGGCGATGCGAGAGCCCAGCGACCCGCCTTCACTCCCCGGAAAGCAGCGATTGAGATCGCGCCGGTCCGGCAGGTAGCGCGACTGCTGGACGAAGCCGAAGACATTGACGACGGGCACGGCAATCAGCGTCCCGCGCAGTCGCGACAGGTTCGGCAACCTCAGCAGCCGGCGGACGATCTCGACGCCATTGAGCTCGTCGCCGTGAATCGCGCCGCAGACCAGCAACACCGGACCAGGCTGGCGACCGTGCACCACCTCCACCGGAATGTGCATCGGCGCGTGGGTATAGAGCTTGGCCACCGGAACGTCGACCTGCCGGCGGGTGCCGGGTTCGATTCGCTCGCCAACGAGGGTGAAGGCTTCCTGCGCCATGACGATCCTTGACAATGGTTGGGTCGGTAATGAAGAGCTCGTGCTCGTGAAGCCGCCATCTCATCTGGAAAGGGTCTCCCGCTGTACCGCTTCCAATTCGAAGATCAGGGTCACATGGTCGCCGACCATCCCGTTGTCGACGCCGTAATCCATCCCCCAGTCACTGCGATCGAGAGCGCCCCGGATGGACAGTCCCAGCGTGGGCTGCCCGTGCCCGAGCGGATATACCGCATCCTGGTTCAACGTGACGTCCAGCGTGACCGGCTCGGTACGGCCCAGCAGCGTGAGCTCGCCATTCAGCGTACCGGTCGTCGGAGACGACGGCTCGAAATCCGTGGCAACGAAATGTATCCGCGGATGCTCGTCCGCGTCCAGAAAGTCGCGCCCCCGCAGGTGTTCATCGCGAGCGTCGAGGTTGGTGAAGACGCTGTCGGACCGGATCGTGACCTCCGCCGAGACCAACGTTTGCGTCTCACGGTCGTAGACGAAGGTACCCTCGCCCTCCAGGAACTGTCCGAGCAGGTTTTCGTAGCCCAGATGATCCACCATGAAGGCGATGGAGAAGTGTTCGGGATCGATCTCGAAGCGCTGCGGCTCGGCACTTGCCGGCGACGATGCCAGCGCCAGCAGCACCAGAGCGGGAAGGATGTTCAACCGGGCGGATCTCATGACAGCCTCCTTGCGGGAAAATCGACCCAACAGGGGTCGGGAGAGACAGCGACGCCGCTCAGAGCTCGATGTCGCCAACGGGTCGATGGCGCCAGAGCCAGACGATGTCCCGGCCAAAGGAGAGGACCAGCAGCGCCGCCGCCACGAGCGTGAAAGCGGTAGCCCATGAGGGTTCGACGAAGGGAAGCAGGCAGACCATCAGCGTCGACACCTGCCAGACGCAGACCGTCTTGCGAAAATAGCTCTCGGGCAGGGAGCGATTGAGCCACGGCGAGTAGACGCCAGCTACCAGGAAGGCATACCGCGCCAGCCCGATGAGCAGGATCCAGGCACCCACCTTGTCCAGGGCGATCAACGCCATGCACAGCACGACGATGAAGAACGCATCCAGCTCCATGTCGAACCGCGCCCCGAAGGCGCTGGACGACCCGGTTCGCCGCGCCACCCAACCATCGATGCCATCGAGTGCCAGCGCCAGTAGCGATAGCGCCGCGATGCCCTCGGCATGGCGCTGGATGAAGTCTGGATATACCACGACGCCGGCAACGATCGCGATCAGCGCTGCGCGCAGCAGCGTGACACGGTTGGCCCAGCCGAGGCCCTGCCGCGAGGCTGGCCAGGCCCAGAGCACTGCCGTGGCGATCGCCACGTAGATGCCGCCGGCCGTGAAACGCAGGCCCGAAGGCGCCGAGAATGCCCAGTGCACCCACTCGGTCAGCAGGGCGACCAGCGCGAGGCCCGCCGCCATATCGACCCAGCCGCGCAGGGATCCGACCCGGCGGAGAGCCGCTGCCGAGATACGTGTCGATGAGTGTCGCATCGGCGACTTCCTCCCTAATGATGGCTCGCTCCTCGACCAGCCGTGACGCCAGATCGTAACGAGGCCCTCCAACCGATACGCTGCCCGTACAAGTTTGGATGCAGTTTGACCGATTTGCGAGAATTGCCGGTCATTGCGGCGATCGGCGGGGCGAGCAACGCCGGTAATTGGCCGATCTCTCCATCGCTCGTCAGGGGCCGGCGAATGGCCGGCACCGCCATCGGTTCGAAGTAATCTTGTTTTTAGATCTCTTCTTGTACACCATTTGTACAATGCTAATTCGTCACACTCTGCCATACTCTCAGCAGGACGACGAACCGCCATCCCGATCTGTCATCAAGGAACGGATATCGCAATGACGACGCCTTACGCTCATGCCTTCTGGTCTCTCGGCAACGGTAACGGCGAAATTCGCCAGGCCGAGCTGAGTGTCAGCGGCGACTTGATGATCCGCACCTGTTACTCCGCCATCAGTCGGGGCAGCGAGACCCTGGTCTTCAACGGCCAGGTACCGGCGAGCGAATACCAGCGAATGCGGGCCCCCTTTCAAAGCGGCGAGTTTCCCGGCCCGGTCAAATACGGCTACTCCAATGTCGGCGTCGTCGAACAGGGAGCGCACGACTGGCACGGGCGATACGTCTACTGCCTGCACCCTCACCAGACCCACTACCGTGTCGGCATCGGGGATGTCGTGCCGCTGCCGCCCGGCGTACCCCCGCAGCGCGCGATACTCGGCGCCAACATGGAAACGGCGCTCAACGCCTTGTGGGACGCGGCACCAGGCATCGGCGACCGGATCAGCGTCGTCGGCGCTGGCGTGGTCGGCGCCCTGGTGGCCTGGCTCTGCGCCCGACTGCCCGGGACCCACGTCCAACTGATCGATATCGACGAGCGCAAGCGCTTTCTCGGCGAGGCGCTGGGGGTGGATTTCCACACCCCCGAGACCGCCGAGGCCGAACAGGATCTGGTGGTGCATGCCAGCGCATCGGATGCCGGCTTGCAAAGCGCGCTTTCACTGGCAGGGTTCGAGGCCACCGTGCTCGAGATGAGCTGGTACGGCAGCCGCGAGGTCAATCTGCCGCTCGGCGAGGCGTTTCACGCCCGTCGCCTGACGCTGCGATCGAGCCAGGTCGGCAGCGTGTCGCCCGGGCATCGTCCGCGCTGGAATCACAAGCGGCGACTCACCCTGGCGCTGGCGCTGCTCGATCACGACTGCCTGGACGTGCTGATCAGCGGGGAGAGCCATTTCCGGGATCTGCCCGAGACCCTCAAGCGACTGAGCCAGCGTGACGACGACACGCTCTGCCAGCGCATCCGTTACGGCTGACGCCACGTAATCTCATCACACCGCCCCGGTGTCGCGCTCGCCACCGGGGGGATTCGCCAGGGACAGCAGGACGCAAGTTCGGCACCGGCCGCCCACCAGGCCGACTCATCAAGGAGCGAGAGACATGTTCAGCTTGACCGTTCGCGATCACATGATGATCGCCCACAGCTTCAACAGCGAGACTTTCGGACCGGCGCAGAAGCTGCACGGTGCGACCTACGTGGTCGACGCCACCTTCAAGCGCCCCGAGCTCGACCAGGACGATCTCGTCGTCGATATCGGTCTGGCCAGCGAGACACTGAAACGCGTGCTCGGTGAATTCACCCTGGGCAACCTTGACGATGTCGACGAGTTCAAGGGCCGCAACACCACCACCGAATTCATGGCCAAGGTCGTCTTCGACCGGCTCTCCCACGCCATTCGCGAGGGTGAACTGGGTGACGGCGGCCGCCACCTCACCGCCTTGACCGTGACCCTGCACGAGTCCCACGTGGCCTGGGCAAGCTACGAAGGGGGACTATGAGCGACTTCACCCTCATCGTCGCCGGAAACCCCGACCAACTGACCGGCGGCTACGTCTACGATGCGCGAATCGTCGAAGCGTTGCGCGCGGCAGGCTGGAGCATCGACGTCATCGGGCTCGAGGGACGCTTTCCCGAGCCGGATGCCGTCGCCTCCCACGCCCTGGACTGCGCCTTGACCGCCCTGGCGGACGGCAGCCGGGCCGTGATCGACGGGCTCGCCATGGGCGGGCTGCCGGCCATCGTCGAGCGTCACGCGTCGCGGCTATCGATCACCGCACTGGTGCACCATCCACTCGCCGACGAGACCGGCCTGGGCGCCCCGGAACAGCAGCGCTTCCGCGTCAGCGAGACCCGCGCCCTGGCGGCAGCCGCGAGCGTCATCGTCACCAGCGTCTATACCGCCCGTCGGCTTCGCGACTTCGATGTGCCGGCCGACAAGATCGCCGTCATCGAGCCCGGCGTCCAGACCGGCCCACTGGCGAGCGGCGACGGCAGTGGCACCCCTCGCCTGCTGTGCATTGCGACGGTGACACCGCGCAAGGGCCAGGATCTGCTGGTCGAGGCGCTGGCGGGTCTGACCGCGCTGCCGTGGCGATGCGATCTGATCGGCGCGCTGGATCGGGCCGACGCCTACGTCGCCAAGGTGCGCGAGGCCATCGACGAACACCAGCTGGGCGAACGCGTGCGACTGCTGGGCTCCCAACCCGCCGAGCGCCTGGCCGAGCATTATCGTCAAGCCGATCTCTTCGTGCTGCCTTCCCACTACGAGGGCTACGGCATGGTCGTCACCGAAGCGCTCGCCCATGGCCTGCCGGTAGTGACCACGACGGGAGGCGCCCTGGCCCATACGCTGCCAGACACCGCCGGCATCAAGGTGCCGCCGGGCGATGTCGCGGCGCTACGCCATGCACTCGAACGCATGCTGGAGGATTCGGAGCGCTACCAGCGCTACCGGACAGGGGCCAGAACGTGCCGCGAGACCCTGACGGACTGGCACACCGCCGCCGCCGCCTTCGGCCAGGCCCTGACACGCTCGAAGATGACAGAGGCAACGCGCTGATGCCGATGTCGCAGCTACCCGCCACCGACGCGCTGTTCAGCGATCAATGGCTGACGCTGAGGGAGCCCGCCGATCACAGGGCGCGCGATGCCCAGCTCACCCACGCCGTGGATCAGTGGCTGACGCGCCGCGCCGCGGCGCACCCACCGCGCGAGGCCCGGTCGCTCGAGACACCACGCAGCGTGGTCGACCTGGGCTGCGGCAGCGGCTCCAATCTGCGCTATCTGGCACCGCGGCTGCAGGGCGCCCAGTCCTGGCGACTCATCGACCACGACGCCGGGCTGCTGGCCCAGGCCCGACTTCGCTGCGAGTCGCTGTCGAGTGCCGACGGCCAGCCGATCCACCTGGAGACCGACCAACTGAGCCTGACGGCGGCCTGGGAGCACGGCCTGGAGGGCGCCGACCTGGTCACCGCCTCGGCGCTGTTCGACCTGCTGACGGCCGCCGATATCGAGGCATTGGCCGATGCCTGCCAGCGTAGCGGCTGTGCGGTGCTGTTCGCCCTCAGTATCGATGGCCTGATCCGTTTCCACGATGCCGGCGGCAGCGCGCTTTACGGCGACGACGACCGCTTCATGCTCGCCGCGCTCCAGGCCCACCAGCATCGCGACAAGGGGGGCGGCCCGGCGGTGGGCAGCGAGGCTCCCCGACGGCTTCGCGAGAGCTTCCACCGCCGCGGCTACCTTATCCGTGAAGCCGCGTCCCCCTGGCGGCTCGGGCCGGAATCGCTGCCTCTCGCCGAGGCGCTGATGGCCGGCTGGCGCAAGGCGCTTCACGAGCAACTGCCGCAGCAGCGGGACCGTGTCGACCATTGGCATGCCCGCCGTCTCGACGATCTGCGGCGTGAGCGGGCGACGTTGACCGTGGGTCACCGCGATCTGCTGGCGACCCCGACCGGCGGAACGCCCTCGGGAGCGCGAGCGTGAACCGGTGGCTGTCGCCCTGGCTGCGGCTGGCCGTGACGCTGGCGCTGCTGGGCCTACTGGCGTGGAAACTGGATACCGGCCAGCTGCTGGAACGGCTCATGGCGCTGTCGCCGGCCTGGGTCGCGGTCGCGGTCCTGCTCGGCATTCCCCAGGTCGCGATCTCGGCCTGGCGCTGGCGGATGACGGCGCACCGGATCGGCATCGCGCTGCGGTGGCCCGTGGCCATCCGCGAATACTATCTGGCCACCTTCCTCAACCAGGTGCTGCCGGGCGGCGTCCTGGGAGACGCCGCCCGAGCCTGGCGCCACGGCAATACCCGGACACACTCCGGTGGCGGCCACCCCCCGGCATCGGGGCCGGCGGTTCGCGCCGTGATCATCGAGCGCGCCTCCGGACAGGTGGCGCTGCTGCTCGTGGCGGTCGCCGCCATCTGTCTCTCGCCGGACCTACGCCACGGCATCGCCCGGGCGTGGCAAGCCCAGGCGACGACCCTGACGTGGCTTCTGCTGGCGGCACTGCTGCTGGTCGGCATCGTCATCGGCGTATCGAGGCGGTGGCGCTGGACGGCCCTGGCGACCTTCGGCCAGGACATCAGGCGGGCGTTGCTGACGGCATCCGTGTGGCCCGCCCAACTGCTCAGCTCGCTGCTGGTGACCGCCACCTACGTCGCCGTCTTTCTCTGCGCCGCCCAGGCCCTCGGCCTCCAGCGGCCGATCCCGCAGTTGCTGCCGCTGATCCCGCCCCTGCTGATGGCCATGGCGATCCCCCTGACCGTCGCCGGTTGGGGGCTAAGGGAAGGGGCCGCCGCAGTGATCTGGCCCCTGGCCGGCCTGCCGGCCCAGGAGGGAGTCGCGCTCTCAGTGGCCTACGGCCTGCTCGTGCTCGCCGCCAGCCTGCCGGGATTGGGAGTGCTGTTGTGGGACCGGCGTGCGAGCCGGGCAGCCTCGGTTCGCCGCAAGATGGCAGCGGAGGGACATCCCGGATGAGATCAGGAGGCCGATGGAGTTCTATCGCGCAGATCGAGATCGAACAGCATGTCCTGGCCGAGGCGGAAATGGCGACAGGCCGGTCGCAGCGCCACCTCCAGCGTCTCGATCTCCGGCAGCGTCAGCGCCGGACGGCCGGACCCGATCAGCATGGGTGCGACCACGCTGTGCAATCGGTCGAGACAGTCCGCCTCGAGAAAGCGGGAGATCGTCAGCCCGCCACCCTCGATCAGGATCCGACGATGGCCTTGCTCGGCCAGCACAGCGAGAACGCTGGCGGGATCGACGCCGGCCGCCCCCTGCGGCAGCGATTTGACGCTGACATGCGCCGCAAGCCCATGGCCTTCGACACCTTGGTTGACGAGGTGCCAGGTCGGCGCCGCCGGCTGGCGGAAGACATTGCGGTCGGCCGGCACCCGGCCCCGCGGGTCGAGCACCACCCGCAGCGGGTTGTCGCCCTCGACATGGCGCACCGTCAGCTGCGGATCGTCGGCATCGACCGTACCGGCACCGACCACGACCGCGTCGACCAGCGCCCGCATCCGATGCAGGTGGACCAGGCTCTGCTGTCCGGTCACGTAGTGGGAAGCACCGGTGACCGTCGCAATGCGACCGTCCAGGCTCTGGCCGAACTGGGCGATGACACGTGGCCCCCGGAGCAACGCCGCGGTGCACCACGGCAACCAGATCGACAGCAGCTGCGCGGCCTCCTCGTCGACCGGATGGCTGCAGCGCCAGTCGCCGGCGTCGTCGACTTCCAGGCGATGATGCCCATCGACGACGGTACCGTCGAAGGTGTCGTCACGGGTCAGGGCCGCCACCTGGCGAAGCCAGCGCCAGGCCTGGGGCGCGGACACGGTGGGTGTAACGGCATGAGCGGGATTATCGGACGAGGCAGTCACGGTCATTCCTTGGCCAGACGGCATCACAGCGTAACAAAGATCGCCCTTGGCGGAGAGCGTTCGGCGGTGAGCGCCGTCATTCCGTTTCACCTCGCCGCTCTTTCACGCCGGTCATGGGTGCCAATCACGGATAGCGATCACAGATGAGACTGATCATGGACGACAGGATAAGGAGACGATCATGCGACAGGTAGAACGCGCGATATTCGATCTGCGACGCGGCCTCCCGGTTCTCGTGCGTGCCCCCAGCGGCGACGTGGTGGTCCACCCGCTCGAGGGCTGCGACGACGACGCGCTGGCGGCACTGCCGGCGCTGGCCGGCGGCCCGGCCGCACTGGCGCTGACCCGCCACCGCCTGGCGCGGCTGGGCATCGACTTCGGCCCGCGCGTGGGGCTGGTGCCGGTCGCCCCCGCCGACGGCGCCCACGCCATCGTCGCCTGGGCCAGTGACGAAACGCAGCGGTTGCCCGTGGATCGCCAGCCCGTCGCCGCCGATCCGGCAAGCGAGGCGGCGCTGGATCTGATGCGAATCGGCCTGCTGATCCCCGCGGCCGTGGTCGCCGAGGTCAGCCACGCCCAGCGCGCCCAGGTCGAGGCGCTGGTCGCGGAGGGCACCGTTCTGGCGGTCGCCGCCGAGCAGATCGATGCCTACTCCGAAAGCCGGTCACGCTTCCTCAAGCGCACCAGTGACGCGGAGATCCCGCTGTCCCACGCCGAACGCGCGAAATTCGTCATGTTCCGGGAGGCCGACGGCATGCGCGAGCACATCGCGATCGTGATCGGCGATCGCCGCGAATGGAGCGATGCGGTGCCGGTGCGTCTCCATTCGGCCTGCCTCACCGGCGATCTGTTCGGCAGCTTGCGCTGCGACTGCGGCGAGCAGCTGCGCGAGAGCGTGCGCACCATCGACGAACGCGGCGGCGGCGTGCTGCTCTATCTCGCCCAGGAAGGCCGGGGTATCGGGCTGGCCAACAAGCTGCGTGCCTATACCCTGCAGGATGGCGGCCTGGACACGGTCGACGCCGACCAGGTACTCGGGTTCGGGGAGGACGAGCGAACCTACGAAGTCGCGCTGGAGATGCTCGAGCAGTTGGAGATCGCGCGGATCGAACTGTTGACCAACAACCCCGAGAAGATCGCCGCCATGGACCAGGGCGGCGTCGAGGTGGTCAACCGGCGCGGCGTCTACGGCAAGCTGACCAAGCAGAACCGACGCTACCTGGACGCCAAGGCCAAGCGCGCCGGCCACTGGCTGGAAGAGGTTCTCGAAGACGGCGAGAAGGAGTCGGCCACGCCTTTCCGGCGTCCGGTGGCGCGCTGAGCCTCACCCAATCGTCGCCGCAACCATCGGCGTTCGGGAGACGCACCCCGTCACCCCGACGCCGGATGGCGTCAACGCAGGGTGTCGAGATCGAACGCTCCCGCCTCCTCGATCACCTGCGCCAGCCGGGCGCCGAAATGATCGACAAGCCGACGCCCGGTCTCGGCGTCGGCCAGGGTCGCGTTGCCAGTCACCCCGCTGGCGTGCAGATCCTGCGCCATCCAGGCGTAGCCGGCATCCCCCTCCGGGCCCAGGGTCGATCCGGCCTGCTCGCGGATTCGCCCTTCGGAGACCGCATCGGCCAGCCGGGCAACCCGAACCTTGTCCGGGGCGAGATGTAGCATCATCGACGTTTCCAGCGCGCCGCCGTGCAGGCCATGGCGGAGTTCCTCGGCGGGCAGCGTCTGCGCCGGCGGCGTGAAGCGGAAGTAGTTGGCCTTGACCACCAGCATGGCGTGCCTCGCCCGCAGCTTGAGCGCGGCCAGGTCAATGACCGCCTTGTTGCCGCCGTGGCTGTTGAACAGCACCAGACGGCGAATACCGGCGCGGCTCACCGCCTCGCCCAGCGCCTCGATGACCGCGATCGCCGTTTCCGGCAGCAGGCTCAACGTCCCCGTGAAATCGGCGTGTTCCAGACTCGAGCCCAGCGCCAGCGGCGGCAGCAGGATCACGTTCCGGTCCGGTGCGAGTCTTGTCGCCGCCGCCTCGAGCAGGCCCAGTCCGATGTCCAGATCGGTGGAAAGCGGCAGATGCGCGCCGTGCTGCTCGATCGCCGCCAGCGGCAGCACGGCCACCGTCCCCGCGTCGACCAGTCCGGCCATTTCCGTCGTGGTCAGTTCCTGCCACTCGTGGACACTCATGTTTCACTCCCTGACGAATCCCTTGGCACGGATGATCCTGGCAGACCCAGCAGCCGCTCCGCGATCGCGCTGTCCCTGACCACCTGCCGGGCGATGGCCTCGCGTAACGTCCGCTCGTCGTTGCCACCCTGTGCCAGCGCCAGCGTCAGCCGCGAGCGGGCTCGCGTGATGCCAGTGTAGATCAGCTCCCGGGTGACGATGGGATTGGCCCGCGCCGGCAGTGCGAACAGGACGTGATCGAACTCCGATCCCTGGGATTTGTGCACGGTCATCGCGAATGCCGTCGCCGCGGCATCGAGCCGCGACGGCAGTACCTGGCGGATACCGTCACCCTGCGGGAAACAGACCCGCAGCCGGCCGGCGTCATCGGCCAACGTCAGCCCCAGGTCGCCGTTGTAGAGCCCCAGTTGGGGGTCGTTGTGGGTCACCATCACCGGGCGGCCGGCGAACCAGCCATCGGTGCGCGAGATCCAGCCCTGCTGCCACAGCGCCCGGGCGATGCGATCGTTCAGCCCCTCGACGCCCCAGGGCCCGCGGCGCAGGGCGCACAGCACCTGGAAGCGGCCCTGCAGGGCAAGAATCGATGCCACGTCCGCCCCGCCACGTAGCGCCTCGAACAGCGGCCGGTAGCCTGTCACCACGGCCCGCTCGAATGCCGCCGCGTCGATGTCTAGCGTCTCCACATCCTGGAAACCCGATTTCAACAGCCGCGTGAAGTCGCGGCCATCGCCGGCGTTGGCGGCCCTGGCGAGAGCCCCGATGCCGCTGTCCGACCGGAAGCGGAAACTCCGGCGCAGCATCGCCACGTGATCGGCCAGCGGATTGGTCTCGGCGGCAACGGGCAACGGCTCGCCCGCGATCGCCTGGAGATAGTCGCGAGTCGCCTCGGAGTATCCGGCGTCGCCGGCCCCCGCACACAGATCGCCCAGCACCGAGCCCGCCTCCACCGAGGCCAGTTGATCCTTGTCGCCAAGCAGGATCAGGCGCGCCTCCGCCGGCATGGCATCGAGCAGCGCCGCCATCATCTCGAGATCGACCATCGAGGCCTCGTCCACCACCAGCAGGTCGAGGCTCAGCGGCGCCTCGGCATGATGGCGGAAGTGGCGCGTGTCCGGGCGCGCCCCCAGCAGCCGGTGGAGCGTCTGCGCCTCCTGGGGTATGGCGGCGCGCACGGCGTCGGAGACCTCCAGCCGGCCGACCGCTCCCGCGATCGACTCCGATAGCCTGGCGGCCGCCTTGCCGGTGGGCGCGGCCAGCCGTATCCGCAGCGGCTCGCCCTCGCCCGACAGCGACTGCTCCTGCAGCAGCGCCAGCAGGCGAGTCACGGTGGTGGTCTTGCCGGTTCCCGGCCCGCCGGAGATGATCGTCAGCCGCTGCCGCAGCGCCAGGGCGCACGCCACGCGCTGCCAGTCAGGTTCGCCCTGCTCGCGCCGATTGCCGGCGAACAGAGCCTGCAGTCGCGTGGACAGCCCCTCGTCAACCGCCAACGGCGGCCCCAGACGCTGGCGCAGTCGTGCCGCCACCGCGCTCTCGGCCTGCCAGTACCGGCGCAGGTAGACCCGGTCGCCGTCCACGACCAGCGGTGTGGCGAGCCCCTCGGCCGCCGTCGCCTCGGCAACGGTGGTGGAGCCGATCAGCGCGGCGAACCATCGCGCCGGCGTGACCGGGTCGAGCAGGGATTCCGGCAGCACCACCGCCTCCGCCGATTCGTTCTCGCCCTCGTTCTCCAGGGGCGGCAACGACAGCGCGGAGCGTGGTGCGTCCAGCACCCGGGAGAGCGACAGGCAGACATGGCCCCGGCCCACCTGATGGCTGACCAGCGCTGCAGCCAGGCCGACCAGCGGATCGGCGGCGGGATCGCGTTCGAGCAGAAAGAGCGCGAAGTGGCGGTCCAACTGGCGCAGCCAGCCCAGCGCCACCCATAGCGACAGCGCCGCCAGCAGGGTGTCACGGCTGAGCGCGCCGGCCTCGGCCGCGGTCGGCGACATGGGGGCGTCGTCGCCATCCAGGGCCAGCGAGAACTGGTCCGCGCCCTGCGAGCCGGGGCTCGCCCCACGATTCGGCTGCGTTGTCGACGGTCGGCAACTCATGTCGGTATCTCCGTGGGTTGTCGCAGCAACGCGCCCGCCGGCCCGGCGTCACCCTCGAGCCACGCATCCAGCGCCTCGATCAACGCCCGCGACGGGCGCCGGTGGAACACCCCGGGGGCGACTTCGGACGCCATGCCAGGCTCGAACGCGCCCTGGGCCGCCATGGCAGACTCAGGCGCGTCTTTGGGCGCCTTGGCAGACTCAGGCGCGGCTTTGGGCGCCATGGACAGCGGCGCCTCGGAAAGTCCCCGCAGGAAGACGTAGCAGGCGCCGCCCATGTGCCGGTCGTAATCGTAATCCTCCAGCCGCGACGCGAGCAGGCGGTGTAGCGCCAGCACGTAGAGCACGTACTGCAGGTCGTAGCGGTGATCCACCATCGCCGCGGCCAGGCGCTCGCCCTGGTAGTCGTCCGGCGTATCGCCCAGATGATTGGATTTCCAGTCGAGCACGTACCAGCGCCCTCCCGATTCGAAGACCAGATCGATATAGCCCTTGAGCATGCCGTTGAGCTTGCGCGGCGTCAGCCGGGGTCGTCGGCCTGGCAGCGGCTCGAGCCGTGAGACGAGACGATCCAGCGGCTCGCTCCAGGCTGCCGATGCCGGCAGCCAGAACTCGAGCTCGGGCCGCCATGACTCGAGGCGATCGAGGCGCACCGAGTGGCCGTCGACGGCCATCAACGGCGAGCGCAGCCGCTCCAGCAGCAGCGCCTGCAACAGCGGCGCCCACTCGGCATCGAATCCGCTGGTCGCCAGACGGCGGTCGATCTCCCGGCGCAGCGCCACGGCATAGCCGGGCTCGTCCAGGCGATCGAAGTCGAGCGTTTCCAGCAAGCCGTGCAGGAAGGTTCCCGGGCGTGGCCCCCGCGGGAAATCGAACAGCGCACGGATACTGGGCCGCGGTACCGGATCCCGCTCGCGGCTGACCTCGATGTCCAGCGTCGCCGGCAGGTCCTCGCTGGCCGCGACCGCATCCTCGCCCCCACCATCGCCGGTGTCGTCGCCGTTCCACGCCTCCTCCTCCTCGCCCACGGTGCGACGGGCATCCGCTATCAGCGAGGTGTAGGAGGCGATCCACCAGTCATCGTCGATCTCGCCGTCGAAGATCCGCGCCGGTTTGGTCTCCGGGGCGGCCATCGCCGCTCGCAGCCGGTGATCCGGCGGTTCGGGCAGCGGCTCGACCGCCAGCCAGCCGTCGCGCTGGCCCTGCCGCAGCCGATCCAGCAGCGCCGCACCATCGTCCGTCTGCGCGCTGCCCAGCAACCGGCCCAGCGCGGTCTCGTGCAGGCAGCCGCCCTGGCCCCGCCCGCGACCGACATGGGCGACACCCAGTCGACAAGCGTAGGCGGCACGGGTCAGCGCGACGTAGAGCAGACGGACATCCTCGTCGAGTCGCGCCAGATCGGCCTCGCGCTGGTGATCGTCGTCAGGCGAGGCCACCAGCACGCTGCCTTCGTCGCCGGGAGGCCTCACCGCCAGCAGTCCGGTCCGGCGATCCGGCTCCGCCGGCCGATGCGAGCAGACGAACGGCAGCAACACGATGGGATACTCGAGTCCCTTGGACTTGTGCACGGTGACCACCCGGACCAGATCCTCGTCGCTCTCGAGACGCTGGCTGAGCGCCTGGCTGTCCAACGTCGCGACGCCCTCCTGCAGCGCCCGGTGCCACCAGCGCAGCAGCGCCTGTTCGCCATCGAGCCGCTGCTGGGCGTTCTGGGCCAGTTCACCGAGATGGAGCAGATCGGTCAACGCCCGCTCGCCGTCGACGCGCTGGGCCAGCCGTTCGGCGACGCGGAAATCCTGCATCACCCTGCGCAACATGGGCAGTACGCCGCGCCGTTGCCACTGGCGATGGTAGTCGCCGAAGCGCTCGACTTCGCGCTCCCACGCCAGCTCGTCGGCCAGCAGCGCTTCCAGGGCCCGCGGCGAATCGTTGAGCAACTGGGTCGCCAGTGCCGCCTTGAGCCGGGCATCCTGGCGCGGCTGGGCCACCGCCTCGAACAGCTGCAACAGCTCGAACGCCTGCGGGGTGTCGAACACGCTCGACTTCTCGCTGAGGTAGACGCTACGGATCCCGCCGTCGGCGAGCGCCCGTCGCACCTTGAGTGCCTCCGGCCCGTTACGTACCAGGATGGCGATATCGGCCGGCTGGACCGCACGCTCGCCGGTGGCGCCGGCGAAGCGCCACTCGCCCTCCAGCAACCGCTGGACCTCGGCCCGGGTCGCCGACGCCATCGTCGCCTGATAATCGCCCTGGCTGTAGCGCTCGGTGTCCGGCCACCACACTCCCAGCGCGGACACCGGCCCACCGTCTCGGTCGACCAGCCGCGTCGGCTTGGGCTGGGAGTCGATCGCCACGAACGGTATCTCGGCGCTGCCGAACGGCTGGGGGTGACGCTGGAACAGCGCGTTGGTGGCCTCGACCATGGTCTGTGTCGAACGGAAGTTGCGCATCAGCGTGAAGCGGCTCGGCGTGGCCCGACGCGCGCGCAGGTAGGTGTGGATGTCGGCACCGCGAAAGGCGTAGATCGCCTGCTTGGGATCGCCGATCATCAGCAGCGCGGTGGCGGTGGGGTCGCTCTCCGGGGCCCGATAGACCTGCGAGAAGATCCGGTACTGGACCGGATCGGTATCCTGGAACTCGTCGATCAGCGCCACCGGCAGTTCCTGGCGGATACGCGCCGCCAGCCGCAGCGCGGCATCGCCGCCGTTCCGGCCCGGCGCCAGGGCGGCATCGAGATCGTTGAGCAGATCCGAGAACTCCCACAGCCCGCGGCGCCGCTTCTCCTCCGCGAACGCTATCGCGATCCGGTCACGGGCGTGCACCAGCACCTGAGAGGCAATCGCATCGAATGGCGTGCCGGCCTCGGCGAGCCGATCCAGCCAGCCGAAGAACGGATGCTCGGGCACCGCCGCATTCTTCTTCGTCGCGCCCGCCAGCTTCTCCTGGCTGAGCCAGAAACGGCCGCTGCTGTCGGTGACATCCTCCGCCTTGTCGAAACTGCCCTGCTCGAGCCAGCTCTGGAAGGCGGCGAGACGGGTTTCGAGCTCTTCCGGCTTGTAGCTGTTCTTCTTCAGCGCGTCGGCGTCGAACGCCCCCTGCAGCGTCTGGCGGATCGCCTCCCCATCCCAGTGCCCGCGCAGGGCGGACTCGATCTCCTGGCGTTTCTCC
Organism: uncultured Salinicola sp.; assembly: GCF_937921195.1. Classification (NCBI taxonomy): domain Bacteria; kingdom Pseudomonadati; phylum Pseudomonadota; class Gammaproteobacteria; order Oceanospirillales; family Halomonadaceae; genus Salinicola; species uncultured Salinicola sp. The sequence goes on along the minus strand of NZ_CALFQK010000104.1, from coordinate 17,857 downwards.
ATTTCACGCTCGAAACCGCCGAGCAACGCCGCCAGCGATGTGGGCGCAGTCACCGCCACGCCATCCACCCACAGCGGCTGTGGCTCGCCATCCTTCAGCAACGGCCGCAACGCGGTGGTCAGGGCCTCCGGCCCGCTCCAGCGCGAGCGGATCTGGCGCTGCCAGCGCTCGTCGAGCGGATAGAACTCGCACCGCCAGTAATCCTCCACCGTCCGGGCCAGCAGCGTCTGTCCATCCTGCAGCAGTTCGGCGGAGAACCGCGCTCCGGCGTCGAAGGCGTGGCGGGTCAGCATCCGCTGGCAGAAGCCGTGAATGGTGAAGATCGCCGCCTCGTCCATCAGTCGCGCGGCCTGGTCCAGCCGCTTGGCCCCGCCGCGGCAGGCGGTCTCTCCGGTAGCCGCAAGCGGTGCCAGCAGGGTCGCCAGCACCGGGTCGGCGCGGTCCTCGGGGCGGGCCAGCAGCCAGTCACGCGCCTGCTTGAGGCGCGCGCGGATACGCCCGCGAAGCTCGGCGGTGGCGGCCTCGGTGAAGGTCACCACCAGAATCTCCGGCGGCGTCAACGGACGCGGGAAATCCACCGCCTCGCGCCCGGGTAGCGGCCCCAGCACCAGGCGAACGTAGAGTGCCGCCAGGGTGAAGGTCTTGCCGGTGCCGGCACTGGCCTCGATCAGATGCCGTCCGGTCAACGGCAGGCCGTCGAGCGCCAGCGGGACGACCTCCTCGTCCATCGCGGCATCGGCACGGTCGCGGCTGTCGGTCATGAGTCGCCCCTCGGAAGATGAATGCGCTGCGACGCCTGGCGCATCGCCTCCAGCAGCGGCTGGTAGTGGCGGACGCTCTCGGCCACGCCACCGGCCGCCTCGAACGCCTCGAAGTCACGCCAGAGCTGGCCCAGGCCGCCCTCTCGCTGGACCAGCGCCGCGACTTGGTAGTTGCCGGCCTCGTAGTCCGCGGCAAGCCGCTCCCGCAACGCCGGTTCGGGCGCCTCTCCCGCGGCCAGGGCTTGCAGCGTCTCGGCACGGCACTGGCCCCACAGCGTGCGGACCAGCTCCCCCGAGGCCGGCAGCGGCTTGCACCAGGCCCGCCACCAGCTCGCCAACCACGCTGTCAGTCGCCGCCTCGCCTCGAGCCGTTCCAGCGGCGGGAAATCGAGACAGCGATCCTCGAAGATCGCCGTCCAGTGACACGACGCCTCGCCAGCCGCATTGACCAGCAGCCAGCGCAGATAGCCGGCATGGAGTCGATGCGGCTTGCCGAGCTTCTTCCACGGGCCGTCGCCCTCGGGCTTGAAGTGACCGAAATGGCTGGTTTCCAGCGTCATCAATCGGCAGCCGCCCTGCTCGTCCGTGAACAGTCCGTCGACGCGCGCCTCCAGCGCCAGCGACGGCACGTCGTCGGCAGCCGCTGCCTCGAAACGCAGCAGTGGCGGCTCCCGCTCGCTGGCGGTCGCGGTCAATCGTCGCCAGGTCTCCAGTTGCGTCTCCAGCCGTTTCAGCGTCGGCTCGATGGTGGCCAGGCCGAAACCGGCAGCCGGCAGGCGCCCCGCCAGACGCAGCCGGTCCGCCATCTGCACCAGCGGTTCGCCGCGGCGCCCGGCGTCCAGCAGTTCGCGCTTGACGGTGTGGTCCTCCAGCGCATCGAGGACGAAAGGCTCGCTATCCTCGTCGGGAACTTCGGCCTCCTGGAAACGCACTCCCAGGCGGCCGAGGTAGACGCTCCAGGGGCGGCGCAGCAGCCGCTGCAGGTCGGCCAGCGCCAGCGCTTCGTCCGGCGACGGGGGCGGGGCCGGCTCGGCGACGTTCTGCCCGGTGTCCCGTTCGGCATCGTCGCGGGTGTCGTGCAATGGCGCCCAACTGGCATCGAAGGTGTAGCGTGGATCGTCGGCCTGGAAGTAGCGACGCGAAAACGGTTGCAGCGGGTGGGTCTCGATCAGCCGTGCCGCCAGCGCCGTCTCGTCGTCCACCGCCGGGCCATCCCCCGGAGGGCCGGCCGGACGCCAGCCCTGCTCGAGGGTATCGAGCAGTTCGCCGATCAGCACCGAGGGCGGTCGCGGCGTGTTGTCGCGCTGGTCGAAGCCGACCCACGACAGCGTCAACCGTTCGCGGGCGGAGAGCAGCGCCTCGAGCAGCAGGTAGCGATCGTCGTCGCGGCGCGAGCGATCCCCCGGCCGCGGGCGCTGCGCCATCAGGTCGAAGTCCTGGGGCTGGCGGGTTCGGGGATAGGCGCCGTCGTTCATCCCCAGCAGGTAGACCTGCCGGAACGGAATGGCACGCATCGGCATCAACGTGGCGAAATTGACCTTGCCGGCGAGGAAGCGCTGGGCCAGGCCGCCGTCGTCGAGCTCGGCCTTGAGCGCATCGCGCACCACCGCCAGGCCGATCGGCTGCGAGAACGAGGCCAGCTCGCAGCTCTCCTGCCAGCGGCCCAGCGCCTGGTCCACCCGCGCCAGCACATCGTGCTCGTCCAGTGCCGTCGGCGCGAACAGCGCCTCCATCAGCGATCGCAGTCGCATCAGCCAGCCCGCTGGCGTGCCAGCTTCGCTCAGGGCCTCGCACTGGGCGGCCAGCACCTGCATCAGCTCGGCGAGCCGCCCCGCCAGATCCGCCTCCAACCCGCCCACCTCGTCGTAGGGCACGATGGCGTCGAACTGCCACGCGCTGTCGGCAGACGTCCCGTTCGGTACTTGCGGCCCGGCGGCATCGGGCCGGTGGACGGCCCCAGAGGATCGCCCCGACGGCATCGGGCCGGTGGAGGGCAAAGCGCCGGTGGAATACCCCAGCAGCATGCGTTCGAGCCCGAACGCCCAGCTGTTCTCGTGCAGCGCCGGAAACCCGAGCGCCTGGCGATGCGCGCCCGAGAGTCCCCAGCGCACGCCGCTGTCCGCCAGCCACCGCCGCAGGCGCGGCAGTTCGGCTTCGTCGATGGCGAAACGGGCCCGAAACGCCGGCACATCGAGCGCATCGAGCAGTTCGCTCACCCCCAGCCGCCGCTCGGGCAGTTCCAGTAGCGACAGGATCAGCACCATCATCGGATGCGCTTCACTGGCAACCTGGTCGGCGATGGTGAAGGGGATATGGCGCGGATCGTCCGTGGGCAGCCGGCCGAAAACCGCTTCGATATAGGGGGCGTAGACGTCGATCTCCGGCACCATCACCAGGATGTCACGCGGCCGCAGCGGCGCCCCCTCGGCACTGGCCTCCTCGAAGGCCGCCAGCAGCCGGTCGTGCAGCACTTCCACTTCGCGCAGCGGCGAATGCACGCTGAACAGCGACAGCGAGGCGTCGTCCGCCGCGATCTTGCGTTTACCGCTCTCCCGGGTGCGCTCCCCCGGATGCCTGAGATCGAGGATGTCCTGCTGCAACTGGTTGAGCAGGGGCGCTCGTTCGGCAGCCGATTCAGCGTCCGCCGCCGGGTCGCGAAAGAGATCGGTCTCGACGTCGAAACCGCCATCCTGGCTCTCGAACTCGTAGAGACCGACGATGAAGTCGCGGCCCTGGGCGCCCCAGGCGGCCAACAGCGGGTTGGCCTGAAGGTGCAGCGCCTCCTCGTCCAGCGTTTCGAGCCAGGGCGCTTCGGGGTGGCGGGCCTGCTGGCGTGCCACCGCCTCGGCGGAGAGCCGACCGGCGCGCTTGATCGCCTCGCGGTCGGAGACGATGTCGCCCCAGTAGTGGCGGCAGGGGTTGGTGATCATCAGAAACACATCGATGACCCCGGAGAGCGCATGCAGCGCCTCCAGCGTCTGCGACGGCAGCGCCGAGATGCCGAAGACGAAGAGCCTCGGCGGCAACCCCCTGGGGCAGCTCTGCAGTCGCCTGGCGGCGTGCAGGAAACGACCATGCAGGTTGGCGCGGTGAAACGCCCGCTCGTCGGGCCCGGCGTCATCGATCAGCGCCCGCCATAGCGCCGGCTGCCAGCGCTGGTCGACGGGCAGGTCCCGAGGCGACTCCTCCCCCGCCTCCCACGCTGCCAGCCAGTCCGGGCGATAGTTGAGATACTGGTCGAACAGATCCGCCAGGCGGACCGCCAGTTGCCAGCGCTTGCGCTCCGCCTGCTCGGCCGCCCTGCGCTGCACGCCAGTCATCGCAGGGACCTCGCCACCGGACTCGCCCCCCGCAGCGTCTGGCATCGCGCCAGCCGGCCCGGCGCCCAGATAGTGGGCGAGCGGCGCGAATACGACCGGTTCCGCGGCGACCGCGCTCTCCAGCAGCCGAAAGATACGCCACGCCAGCGGCCGCTTGTCGAACGGCGAGTGCAGCGGAATCGACTGCCCCTCGTCCTCCCCTCCGGCCTGTTCGAGCACCGCGCGGTAGGCACGCCAGACGAAGCTCGAGGGCAGCGGGAAATCCACCGAGGCGGCGATCCCGTCGGCTTCGGCCAGCGACAGGCGCAGCCACTGGGCCATGCCGTTGGACTGCACCAGGAAAGTCTCCGGGGTCAGTGGCGGCAGTCGATGGCGCTTGATCAGCGCCAATGCCAGGTCGTGCAGATCTTCAAGATGATTGGCATGCAGGACGCTGAACATCCGTTCTCCGGGATTCACGGGGCGACGGGGATCGATGAGGCACCGATCATGGTCGTGCCATCCTACCGTGGCGCAGGGCGACGATCACCCGAAGCCTGTGGCAAGATATGACAATTGAATGACAGCCGTAGCGTCATTGCCCTCGAATACCCGCAGTGAAAAGGATTTGCGTTGACGACGCCCGTCTTCCTCGCCGTGCTGGCCGGTGCCCTGATGCACGCCAGCTGGAATGCGCTGGTCAAGGTGGGCCTGGACCGGTTGCTGAGCATCTCGCTGATTCAGGCCGCCTGCGCTGTGATCGCCCTCGCCGGGGTCGCCTTCGTGCCGCTGCCGCGGGCGGAAGCCTGGCCGTGGCTGGCGGTATCGGCGGTTCTGCATATCGGCTACAACGTGTTCCTGGCCCGGGCCTACCGGGTCGGCGACCTCGGCCAGATCTACCCCATCGCCCGGGGTTGCGCACCGCTGCTGGTGACGCTGATCGGCGTCTTCGCACTCAGCGAGCACCCCTCGTGGATCGGCTATGCGGGGATCGCGGTGCTGGTCCTCGGCATCCTGTGCATGGCCTTCCGGGGCGGCAAGGGGCCGCGCCTGGAACGCGCCTCGCTGGTCAATGCCCTGACGACCTCCGCCTTCATCGCCGGCTACACCCTGGCCGACGGCAGCGGCGCACGCGCCAACGGCGATGCGATCGGCTACGTGATCTGGCTGTTCCTGCTCGACGGCTTCGGCATGCTGCTGGCGCTGGTGGCCATGCGCGGCGCTCGGACGCTGCCCGAGTTGACCCGCCACTGGCGGGTCGGTCTGATCGGCGGCGCGCTCTCCCTCGGCGCCTACGGCATCACCATCTGGGCCATGACCCAGGCGCCGATCGCGCTGGTCGCGGCCTTGCGCGAGACCAGCGTGCTGTTCGCCATCGCCATCGGCGTGATCTGGTTGAAGGAGCCGTTGCGCCGCGAGCGGCTGCTCGCCGGCGGACTGATTCTCGGCGGCGTCATCCTGACCCACTGGGGCTGACTGTCATCCCCTGCCAGGACTGCTAGGCTTAGCGGAGCGAATCACCGCTCTGCCAACGCCGTTGCCGTGTCTTCCGGCGCCCATTCGACGCTCATCCAGGCGACAGCAATCGGCAAGGAGCCCATCGTGTCTCTCACCGCGCCAACGTACACCACCAACGCCGACGACCAGCCGCGCCGGGTCGGTGTCGAGATCGAGTTCGCCGGCATCGGCCCCATTCAGGCGGCACGCCTGGTCGAGATGACGTTCGGCGGTCGCGTCCAGCAGCATAGCGCGCATCGCCTTCAGGTGACCGGGACGCCATGGGGCGTCTTCCATGTCGAACTGGACAGCAAGTACGTCCATCCGGACGAGCGCTTGCTCGACCGTGCCCGCGCCATCGACGGCCAGCCGCCGGGCATCGGCGAGCATCTGCGTGCCAGCCTGCACAGCCGCACCCGGGAGTGGCTGGGCGACATGGTGGCGGGCCTGGTGCCGACGGAGATCGTCTGCCCGCCGATTCCCTGGCATGAACTGGAGCGCCTGGACGAGCTGTTCGCGGCGCTGCGCCGGCACGGGGCGGAGGGTACCGATGCCAGCCTGCTGTACGGCTTCGGTCTCCACCTCAACCCGGAAATCCCCTCTCCCGACGTCGAGAGCGTGGTGGCCTACCTGCGAGCCTATCTGATACTCGCCGACTGGCTGCGCGACGAGATCGTCGTCGACGTGACGCGGGACATGCTGCCCCATACACGCCCGTTCCACAGCGACTACACCCGCCGGATACTGGCGCCGGACTACGCTCCCACGCTGCAGGCGCTGATCGACGACTACCTGGTTGCCAACCCGACCCGCAACCGTGAGCTGGATCTGCTGCCGCTGTTCGCCTGGCTGATGCCGGACCACCCCAACGCGCTGCTCCGGGAGACGCTGGTCAAGCCCCGGCCGACCTATCATTACCGCCTCCCCAACGCCGCGCTCTCGGACCCGGAGTGGGGCGTGAGCGTCGAATGGAATCGCTGGGCCGAAGTCGAACGCCTGGCCGCCGATCCGGACCGCCTGGCGGAACGCAGCGCCGCCTACCGCGCGCACCTCACCCAGCCGACCCTGAGCCGCTGGCTCGACTCCCTGCGCCACTGGATGCGCCACTGATGGATTCGACGCAAGCCCAATCCGAACGTAAACGGCGATCCGGATCGACACGCAGGACGAGCCGGCCGCTGATCGGTATCACCACCTCGGATCACAAGAGCTTCCTGGCCTGGTGGTGCGACTGGATCTCGGTCTGGCGCGCCGGAGGCAGGCCGCTGCGGATCTCGCCCGCGCGTCCGCTGCGACGGCCGGTGGACGGCCTGATCATCGGCGGGGGCGACGATATCGGTGCCCAGCGCTACGGCGGCGAGATGCAACTCGACGTTCGCATCGACCCCGCCCGCGACGAGCTCGAACTCGAACTGCTGGCCCGCTATCTACCGGAGCGGATACCGATCCTGGGCATCTGTCGCGGCGCCCAGATCATCAACATCCACTGCGGTGGCAGCCTGATCGAGGACATCCAGACGACCTATCGCCACATTAGGAACCGGCGCATGGTGCTGCCGCGCAAGCGCATCGAGATCGAGCCATTCAGCCAGCTGGCCGACATTCTCAACCGCCGCTACTGCCACGTGAACAGCCTTCACCACCAAGCGGTGGATCGGCCGGGGGACGGGCTGAAGGTGGTCGCCCATGACCGCGACGACCTGGTGCAGGCGATCGAGAGCGACCGCCACCCCTTTCTCATTGGCGTGCAGTGGCATCCGGAGTTCCTGCTCTTCAGCCGCTCGCAACAACGGTTGATCCGGGCGCTGGTGGATGCGGCCCGAACGGGGGCTGCCACCCCGATGCAAAGCCCCGGGGATGACGGCCGATCACTTGACCGCAGTGACGACCACCTCCAGTAGCGCACCCGGAGCCAGATCGCTCACGCCCAGGGTTGCCCGCGCCGGCAATGGCGCCGGATCCAGCCAGACCTTCCAGACATCGTTCATGGCATCCTTCTGCCCTAGGTCGGTCGCATAGAGCGTCGCCGCGACGATCTTGTGCTTGTCGGAACCCGCCTCGGCGAGGTAGGCATCGATCTTGTCCAGAATCTGGCGAGTCTGCCCTGCCATGTCCTGAGACCGGTCCTCGGCCACGATTCCTCCCAGGAACAGAAAACCGTTGGCCTCGACCACACGGTGCATGATGGGTGTCGGAATATGACGCTTGATATCGCTCATGAAGAACGCTCCTGTCGATCGCTGTCGAAAAGTCGACGGCCGATGCCGTCAGTGTGTATGACTCGCCCGCGCAGCCGCGGAGGACGAATCGAAACGTCGTATGTCGAACGGCGCGATCGGCAACGCGGGTTCCCGCTCCAGCGCGAGGTCCCGGACGATTTCGCCGGTAATGGCCGACAACTGGAAGCCGTGGGCCGAGTAGCCGAAGGAGTGGATCAGCCTCGGATGTCGCCAGCTCAGGCCCAGCACGGGAATGCCATCCCCGGTCACCCCCTCGATACCCGCCCAGGTGCGCACCACGCGAACGTCGCGCATGAACGGGAACAGCCCAAGCGCGGTCTGCACGTTCTGGGCCAGGCCCGCCAGGCGCACGTCTGCATGCTCGCCGCCGGTATCGATGCATCCCGCGATGCCGCCGCCGATCATCACGCTGCCGTTGTCCATCTGCTTGAATGACAGCGCGCGCGATGCGCTGCCGATCACCGGGCCGAGAAACGGCGTCACGCGCTCGGTGATCGTCAGCATCAACGCCTGGGGCTGCATCGCCACGCACTCGTCGAGTGCCCCACACAACCCACCCGCCCAGCCGCCGGCGCAGTTGATCAGCCAATCGGCATCCAGGCCGGGCAGATCGGGATGATCGGTGGAGAGTCGCCAGCCGCCACCGGGGACCCGGTCCACGCGGGTCACCTGCACGCCTTCCCGCCATATCGCACCTTCGCGCTGTGACTGTCGACGCCAAGCGGTCAGCGTGCGGTAGGGATTGGCCGCACCATCGCCATCGCAGGCCAGCGCGCCCACGCAGTGCGGTGCCACTGCCGGCACGCGTCGGCGCAGCTCTTCCCGGGAGAGGATGATTTCATGATCGAAGCCGAGCTCGCGGACCTCGGCCGCACGCGACACCAACCTGGCCATGTCCTCGTCGTTCTCGGCCACCTTGATCTGGCCGCAGGGATGGAATCCGCCATCGTCGCCGATCAGCGTTTCGAGTCGCTGCCAGCGCGCGAGGGCAGCGACCGCCAGCGGGATTTCGGCGGGATGCCGGCCCAGCCGCCTCACGCCCCCGGCATTGACGCCGGAGGCGTGCCGACCGGCGTAGTTCTTCTCGACCACGGTCACCCGGAAGCCGCTACGCGCCAGTTGCGTCGCCGCGCTCGCGCCATGTAGACCGCCCCCGATGACTAGCGCCGTGGGCTTCACGAAGCGGTCTCGGTCTCGTTCCGCGCCGGCGCTTCCGGGGCACCCCCCGCCGCGCTGGCCAGTTGCCCCAAAGTGATGGGCTTGAAAGGCGGACGCAGGCGGTAGTAGCCGGTCTGCTCCAGACTCTGGTCGTTTTCCGCAGCGAGGATCTCGCTCACCGTCAGACCACACAAGCGTCCCTGACAGGGCCCCATGCCGCAGCGGGTGAAAGACTTCATCTGATTGGGGCCCGCACAGCCGAGCTTGGCGACGCGGCGGATCTCGCCGGCGGAGATCTCCTCGCAACGGCAGACCACGACGTCGTCGTCCGGCCGTCGCCAGCTGTCGCCTGGCCGATAGAGGGCATCCAGGAAGGGACGAACGACGAGCTCTGCGTCGAGTTTCCTGCGTGCTGGCGCAGCCTCGCGTGCCAGCGTGGGGCCATCGATATGGCCCAGCGATTCGAGCGCCGCCAACGCCGCTAGCTCGCCCTGAAGTTGGGCCGCGCGTGCTCCTCCGATCCCGCCACCGTCACCAGCGATGAAGAAGTTCTCGATGTCGCTGCGGCCGAACGCATCCCGCCGCGGCCGCCAGCAGAGCTGCTGTTCGGACCAGTCGTGCGCGCCGCCAAGCGCTCTGGTCATCTGGACGTTGGGCACCACGCCGTGATGGAGCAGCAGCGTGGTCGCCTCGCAGTGCTGCCAGTCGTCGGGTCGGTCGGCCGTCCGCCAACCCACGCCGGTCAGCGTCTCATCACCCTCGGCGCGCAACGCGACGACGTGACGCTCGTGACGGACCCCGGCGCGCTTCAGTTCGCGCAGTAGCTCCGCCCCTTTCTTCAGGTAGCGCCAGCCTCTGATGGCCCCGCCGATATGCGCCAGGGCCAGTCGCCGGTTCTCCTTCGATGTCGTCTCGAGAATGGCGGCAACTTTCGCCCCGGCACGCAGGTACTGCACCGCCACCAGATAGAGCAGAGGCCCGCTACCGGCCAGGACCATGGGAGCCTGGGCGACGACACCGGAGGTCTTGAGCAGTACCTGAGCGGCGCCGGCGCCCATGACGCCGGGCAGCGTCCAGCCGGGGACGGGAAATGGCCGTTCCTGGGCACCGGTGGCGAGAACGATGCGCTCGGCCCGGATCAACGCTGCGGTGTCACCTGCGAGCACGCCGATCTCACCATCCCGGGTCAACTGCCACACCATATGGCCGGGGCGATAGTCGACCGACTCGCGTCGCAGTGCCTCGATCAACGATCGTCCGTGCCAGTAATCCTGGCCCAGCAGTTCGGGATCGCGCAGCGGCGTCGATTCCAGTGCCCGGTAGATCTGTCCGCCGGGTGCGGGCTGCTCATCGAAAACGACCGGCTTCAGCCCATGGCGTGCTGCGGTTAGCGCCGCCGCAATCCCAGCCGGGCCGGCACCGATAATCGCCAGTGGAATCGTCTTCATGGCGAGACCCTCCGTGCGCCTTGCTGGCTTCTCACCGTCATGCCCTCGACCACCGTAACCTGACATCCCTGGCGGTTGGGCACACCATCGATCTCCAGCAGGCAATCGAAACAGGCGCCCATCATGCACCACGGGCCTCGCGGCGACTGGCTGACCGGCGTGGACCGGAAGCGATCGATACCGGACGCGAGGAGTGCCGCCGCAACCGTGTCTCCGGCCCTGGCGATCAGCTTTCGACCCTCATACTCGATGGTGACGGTACGGCCCTCTTCAGGCCGTTTCAGATACGCGAACATGGAATCTCTCCGCGGTGAGTGGGACGATCTCCTCGGGGTATTCGCCGCCGCCGATCCAGGGGGCGAGACGTTTGGCATGTGCCGCCGCCAGCGTCACGCCGCTGTGGCAGCAAGCCAGGTAGGCTCCCGGATGAGTGACGGAGGCCTGGTAGATCGGACAGCCGTCCGGCGTCATCACCCGCAACGCTCCCCAGCTCCGGACGATGCGCACATCGCGCAGGCGAGGAAAGGCCCGTAACGCCCGCTGCGCGATATCCGCCAGGACTTCGGTGCGGGTGCCGTCGTTCATGCCGACATCCTCGTGGGAGTCGCCGATCTGCAGTGAACCCTCGCCAGTCTGGCGCAGGTAGGTCGTGGGGATGTCCAGCAGCGGTGCGACGCGCTCGGTGATCATCACCTCGCCGCGGTTGGGCAGCAGCGGTGCCTCGAGTCCAACCTGCTCCGCCAGCCCTCTGTTGCCCAGACCGGCGGCCAGCACCACCCGTTGGCAGTGGACACTCTCGCCATCCCGTTCGAGCCGGAACGCCCCACCGTCCCGCGCGATACGACGCACCGGGCCCCCACGGCGATATTCACCGTCCCGCTGGTGAATTCCGGCATGCAGCGCACGCAACAGGTAGAGTGGGTTGGCGTGGCCATCCATTGGCGTCCACGAGGCGCCGAAGACATCACCCCCGATCGCGGGCACCAGCGACGCCAGCGCCCGGTGATCGAGCATCTCGAAATGAAACCGCCCTTCGGTCTCGCGCGATAGCCGATCCATCGTCTCGCGGCGCTGCAGCCACTCCCGTTCGGTGTGGCAGATATGCACGCCACCGCTGCGCTGGTGCTGGACATCGATGCCGGTCAACTCCTTGAGCTCAGGCGCCAGTTCGAGCCACAGTCGTGACGAACTCTGGCTCCAGTCCGAATAGTTGGGCATGCCCAACCCCTTGCTCTGGATCCACACCAGGCCGAAGTTGCCCCGCGACGCGCGATAGGCGACGTCGCCCTCGTCCATCACGACGACCCGATGTCCCTCGCCGCACAATCCGTAGGCGATGGCGCTACCGACCAGACCGCCACCGACCACCGCAAAATCGTAATTCGCCATAACCCATCCCAAGCCCTGACGGCTGTCACCGATTCGATTGCACCGCCATGAACGGCGGTCGCCCCGGCTCGACGCGCGAACGCCGAACCCCTGCTCTAACCCTTGCCGCTCAGCACCCGATCCAGGCCATAGAAGCGATCCAGCACCAGCATGAACGCCACGGTCAGCACGATGATCACGGTCGATACCGAGGCCAGCAGCGGATCGATGGTCTGCTCGATGTAGTTGTACATCTTGACCGGCAGTGTGGTGTTGCTCGGCGAGGCGACGAACACGGTCATGGTGAGTTCGTCGAAGCTGGTGATGAAGGCCAGCATCCAGCCACCTGCGACGCCGGGCAGCATCTGCGGCAAGGTGATCCGACGAAAGCTGGTGAACGGGTTCGCCCCCAGCGAAACGGCGGCGCGCTCCGTCTCGCGATCGAGCCCCATCACCGCCGCCAGCACCAGGCGGAGCGTGTAGGGCATGACGATGATGACGTGGGCTAATACCAGCGAGGCGAAGGTGCCGCCGATACCGATCTCGGAAAAGAAGCGCAGGAATGCCACCCCGAGCACGATGTGCGGGATCATCAACGGGGAGAGGAACAGGCCATTGAGAAACTCGCGCCCCGCGAAACGGAAACGCGCCAGCGCCAACGCCGCCGGGATCGACAACAGTGTCGCCAGCGTTGCCGAGACTATGCCCAGGTTGAGGCTATGGTAGAAGGCGTCGATGAAGTCGGGCCGTTCCAGAATCTCGCGAAACCAGCGCAGCGAGAAGCCGGCGGTAGGATACGAAAGGTAGCCCTTGGGCGTGAAGGCCACCAGGATTATCACCACCAGTGGCGCCAGCAGGAAGATCACGAACAGGGTATGAAAAGCGAGCGCCAGGCGCCCGTTGCGACGGCTGTCGACACTCATGCTCAGCCCTCCCCCAGGGTGCGGCGAAAACGCCTCTCTACCCATCTGCTGTAACTCATGACGATGATCACGTTGAGCAGCAGCAGCACGATCGAGATCGATGCACCCAGCGGCCAGTTCATGGTGCTGAGGTACTCGTCGTAGACGCTGGTGGCGACGACCTTGAGGCGCCGGCCGCCGATGATCGAGGGCGTGGCGAAATAGCTCGCTGTCAGCGCGAACACGATCAGACTGCCCGACAGCACGCCCGGCAGGACCTGCGGAAAGATCACCCGGCGCATCACGGTGAACGGCTTGGCGCCGAGCGAAAGTGCGGCATCTCCGGTACTCAGATCGACCTTGCGCAACGACGCCCAGACCGAAATCACCATGAACGGCACCAGCACGTGAACCATGGCGATCACCACCCCGGTATGGGTGTACATGAGACTCACGCCGCGCGAACCGGCCAACCCCAGCCCCTGCAACAGCTGACTGAGCAGGCCATTGCCGCCGATCAGCAGCACCCAGCCCAGGGTTCGCACGACCACCGAAATCAACAGCGGCCCTAGCGTCACCAGCAGGAAGATCGATCGCCAGGGGCTACGCATGCGATAGAGGATGTAGGCCTCGGGCGCGCCCAGCAGCACACAGAGCACCGTGGTGACGAGGCTGATGGCGTAGGTTCGCAGGAAAATCTCGTGGAAATAGCCGTCGAAAAGCACTTCAGCGTAGTTGGCGAAGGTCAGTGTCTTATCGATCCCGGCGGTATAATCGAAGGTGTAGAACGATAGCGCCAGCGTCATCAGCAGCGGCATGCCCAGCAGCACCAGGAAGAACACGGCGGCGGGCCCGGTGAGCCACAGCGGCAACCAACGCTCCAGGTGCCTGGCGCGGTTCGGCGACCTCGGCCGCATTGTCTCCATTACCGTTTCGGTCATGACATGCCTCCAAGCGACAGCGTCGTTTTCGGCCGGTCCTTCAACAGGCGCATCGAGTCCGGTGTCCAGCGCACGCCGACCTCGTCGCCGACATCGAAGCTGGCCGGACCACAGTTGGGGCAGGTCGCCAGCAGTAGACCGACCGGCGTGTCGATCTGATAGAGCCAGTGGTCGCCGGCGAACTGGCGCGTCTGGACCCTGCCGTCGACCAGCCCCTGACGACAGGCCGTCATTTCTAGCCTCTCGGGCCGGATCGACACCCGCACGGGTCCGTCCCCCACCATGCCCGCACCGAACAGGTCCAGGCGCTGCCCCCCAAGGTCCACGCAGGGCTGCCCGTTGGTGCCAGCGGCCACCTGGCCTTCGAGCAGATTGGTCTTGCCGACGAACGTCGAAACGAAGATGTCGGCGGGCTCTTCGTAGGCACGGAATGGCTCAGCGATCTGCATCGCCCTGCCCTGATCCATCACCACCACCCGATCGCTCATCGACAGTGCCTCACCCTGATCGTGCGTCACCATCAGCGTGGTCGTTCCGACGTTGCGCTGGATGTTGCGCAGCTCCAGTTGCATTTCCTCGCGCAGCTTGGCATCGAGGTTGGAGAGCGGCTCGTCAAGCAGCAGCAGTGGCGGCTCGATCACCAGCGCTCGCGCCAGTGCCACGCGCTGGCGCTGGCCGCCGGAGAGTTCTCGCGGGTAGCGATCATCGAGATGATCCAGGCGAACCAGCCCCAATGCCTGACGGATGCGTCGACGTCGCTCTGGCGCCGTGATCTTGCGCATCTCAAGACCGAAACCGACGTTTTCGGTGACGGTCATGTGCGGAAACAGCGCATAACTTTGGAACACGATGCCGAAACCGCGGGCATTGGGCGCCAGATCTGTCATGTCCCTGCCATCCATGACGATGCGTCCCGCGCTTGGCAGCGCGAAACCGGCGATCATCTGGAGTGTCGTGGTCTTGCCGCAGCCCGACGGGCCCAGTAGCGAGACGAACTCGCCGCGCTCGATGGAGAGATCGAGCGTGTCTACCGCGGTCGTATCGCCATAGCGCTTGGTCAAGGAATCGAGAGTCAGGAAGCTCATGCTCAGTCACTCCCGGGCGGCGCCGTCCATGGCGGCAGCGCCACCCGCTGATGGGTTTACCGTTGACAATGATCTTGAGACGGCACCGAATCAGCGCTCGATGCGTCGATTCCAGAGATTGGTCCAGGCCTGACGGTTCTCGTTGACCGTATCCCAGTCGAGCGTCACGAGATTGGCGACGCGGTCGCCGTAGGGAACCTTGGCTGCCAGCGCCTCGGGCAGTTCGACCTGCTTGTTGGTGGGACCGTTACCGCGCTCGCGCGCCAACAAGATCTGCACGTCAGGCGTCAGTAGGTAGTCGATGAATGCCTGGGCCAGGTCGGCATGGCTAGACCCTTCGACCAGACAGGCGCCCTGGACCAGGGCGACTGCCCCCTCCTTGGGGTAGACGAACTCGATGGGGAAACCGGTATCGGCCAGCGACTGCACGCGACCGCTTCCCCAGACCGACATTACGATCTCGTGGTTCTGGTAGAGTTCGGACGTCTTGCCGGGGGACGGCGTGAAAGAGAGCACGTTGGGCGAGATGTCACGCTCGAAGACCTTGAAACCCGGCTCGATATCGCTCTCGCCGCCTCCATTCATGCGTGCCATCATCACCAGCGCATAAAGCCCATAACTGTTACTGATGGAGGGGACGTTGATGGCGCCGGCGAAGCGCTCGTCGCGAAGGTCGTCCCAGGAGTCGGGCGCCGCCCAGCCCTCCTCGTCGAAGATCGCCTTGTTATAGGCCAGACCGCCGGCAATGATGCCGATGCCCGCCGCCTTGTCGTCGGGGAAACGCGCGAAATCGTAGAGTGCGTCGAGGCTGGAATCCTGATCCTGGGACTGACACAGCCCGTAGTTGATCGCCTGATAGGTGGGGCCGTCGTCCATGATGGCGACGTCCATCTGCTGATCGTTGCGCTGGGCCTGCAACTTGGCCAGGGTGTCGGTGGAATTGCCCGGAACGTAGACGATGTCGACGTTGTGAGCCTTCTCGAACGCGGGAATGATGGAATCGCGGAAGATACCTTCGAAGGACCCGCCATAAGCCCCCAGATAGAGCGTCGGCTTGTCCTGCGCCTGCACGGTGGCAGCGGTGGAGAGTGCCATGACGGCACAGACCATTAGCTTGCGTTTCATACTCTAACTCCGTTGTTTTTATGCGTCGTTATGAGTCGTGAACGGATCAGCTCGCTAGTTGAAGCGGCTGTCCTGCAAGCTATCGTCGTTTTTCCATCAGGCCCAATGCCGTTTTAAATGCCGGCTATTCATTAATGTTATGGCTGTTGGCGATTCAAGGCTTTGCCCCCTCCAACTGGCGCACTAGGGCCCTTCTACCGCCTTGATGAACTCGGTGGCCAGCCGGGAAGGCGGGCGAAAAGCGGGTAGTAATGCGCTGTATCGAAACAGGATGGACGGCTCGAAATCCCGGACCGCCAGCCCACGGCTCACGTAGCTGTAAGCCGTGGCCGGTTCGATCAGGGAAATACCCGCCCCCGCCAGTACCATTTCGCAGGCCACCGATGAGAGCTGCGTCTCCAGGCGCAGGTCGCGCTTGATACCCGCCTCGGCGAAGACGCGATCGATGTCGGGCCGAACGTCCAGGAACTGCCCCACGGAGATGAAAGGCTCCCCGGCGAGATCGCTGGCCCGAACCCATTGCCTCGCTGCCAGCGGATGATTCGGCAACATCACCAGCTTGAGCGGCGCCTCGATCATGGTCCGTTCCTCGACCCCCGGGTCCTCGAAGCTCAGTCCGATGAAACCGACATCGCACTGCTGGGTCGAGACCCATTCGACGACTCGCTTGGAGCTGTGGGCCTGCAATGAGATCGACACCGCCGGATAGCGCTGGGAGAAACGGTGGACGATGTCCGGCAGCAACGAGATGGAGAGCGCCGGCATGGCGCAGATGAACAGCCGTCCGGAACGGAATTCGCGAATGTCGCGGGCGGTTTCGGTGATGCGCTCCAACCCAACGAACGAGCGTTCCACCTCCTCGTAGAAGGCCAGCGCTTCCGGTGTGGGTACCAGGCGCCCCTTGTGGCGAAGAAATAGCTCGAAACCGATGTAGTACTCGAGATCGGCAACCAGCCGACTGACCGCCGGCTGGGAGACGTAGAGCGTCTGAGCGGCGCGGGTCACCGTCTTGTGGATCATCACCGCGCGAAAGGCTTCTATCTGTCTGAGATTGATCATGATGTCAGGCGTCGTCCGATCAGCGAAATCCCGGCCCAACAATGTAAGCGCTTCCAAGGCCGGCGCCCAGCCGCGCCGCCGCTTCCGCGCCAGACCCAGCCTAACGCAAGACACCCCGAGCGCACGGAGCGCACGGAGCGCGACGGGGTGTCATCGAAGCGCCAGGACCCTACGACTACGACGGCATGACCGCCAGCCGGCGCCCGGCAGGCGTGCGCAGCAGAAACAGGCCGATGAGGACACCCATGACCGATAGCGCGGCGACGTAGATCGCCGGCGACATCGGGTACCAGCGCATCAGCGTGGTAACGATGATCGGCGTGAAGCCACCGAATATCGCGTAGGCGACGTTGTAGGAGAACGACAATCCGCTGAACCGGACCGCCGCCGGGAACGCCTTGACCGCCACCGCCGGGATGGCACCGGTAATCCCCACTGAGAAACCGGCCAGGGCGTAGAGCGGCATCAACTGGTCGGGACGCTGGCCGACGACGCTCATCATCAGCCAGTAGCTCGTCCCCAGCAGCACGCTCCAGCCGATCAGGGTCGCGCCGCTGCCGAAACGGTCGGCGCACCAGCCGGCGACCACGCAGCCCACGATCAGGCACAGGATCGCCACCACGTTGGCCAGCGAGGCGTCCAGCCCGGCGTACTGCGCCGCCAGCAGCGGCGGCGTCATCAACATCACCACGACGATGGCCGCGGTCAGAATCCAGCTGACGGCCATGGCCAGCAGCACACCGCCCAGGTGATCGCGAAGCACCGCCTTGACCGGCAGCTCGGCGGCCAGCGCCCGGCGTTCGCGCAGCTCGGCGAAGACCGGGGTCTCGCGCAGCCAGCGACGCAGGTAGACCGCGATCAATCCGAATCCCCCGCCGATCACGAACGGAATTCGCCACGCCCCTTCGGCCAGTTCGCCAGCCGAGTAGTGCGATTTCATCGCCGCCGACACCAACGAACCGATCAGAATGCCC
>NZ_CALFQK010000103.1:0-17532 GCF_937921195.1 uncultured Salinicola sp. | reverse complement strand
CTTCAATGCCACTTCGCCGTCATCGGTCTGGAAGGTGTGGGTCGGCAGGTCCTCGACCAGGCCGCCACCCTCGACGCCGCGAATCGCCACGCACCAGCCGTACTTGGAGAACGCGTCGGTGACACGGGCGCCCATGGTGTAGGCGGCGTTCATCCACAGGTACTTGTTGTGGTCGCGACCGTCGACACTCTCGGTGAAGTTGAACTCCTCCACCGGTGTGGTCTCCTCGCCGTAGGGCAGGCGGCCGAGCACGTGGGGCAGCGTCAGGCCCACGTAGCGGGCGTCCTCCGAGTTGCGGAAGGACTTCCACTTGGCGTATTCGACGGTGTCGAAGATCTTGGAGAGATCCCGCGGCCCGGTCATGTCGGTGAACGAATCCCAGCCGAACAGCTCCGGCGAGGCCGAGGAGATGAACGGCGCATGCGCGGCGGCCGCGACGTGGGAAACCTGCTCCAGCAGGTACATGTCCTGCGGATGACGGCCGAACTCGTAGTCGCCGATCATCATGCCGAAGGGTGCGCCACCGAAGGTGCCGTACTCTTCCTCGTAGACCTTCTTGAACAGCGCGCTCTGATCGAACTCGGAGGCCGACTTGAGATCCTTGACCAGGTCCTTCTTGGACGCATTCAACATGTGGATCTTCATGTTGGTGCTGGTTTCGGACTGATCCGTCAGGTACTTGAGGCCGCGCCAGGACGCTTCGAGCTGCTGGAACTCGCTGGCGTGCATGACCTCGTTCAACTGATCCGAGAGCAGCGAGTCGATCTCGGCGATGCGAGAGTCGAGGACCGCGATCAGATCCTTGCTCGGGGTGACTTCGCCCTCCAGCACCTGATTGACCAGCTCGTCGATCAGGTCGCGGGTGCGGGTGCGCTCGGTCTCCGAGCGAGCCACGCGGCTCTCGGAGATGATGCTGTCCAGCAGCGAAGTCTCCGGCGCGAAGACTTCCTGGGTTTCGGTCTGTGACGTGTTGTCGGTCTGATTGTCGGCCATGAAAGACTCCCGTTATTCCTTGTCGCTCTGCGGTTTCGCAGCGGCTTCACGGCCCAGCTCTTCACCCAGGGCCTGGAGTTTGTCGGTGTTCTGCAGCACGTCCATCAACAGCTCTTCGAGCTTGTCGTTGCCGCCCATCTTGTTGCGCAGGTCGGCCAGCTTGTTGCGAACCTCCAGCAGCTTGCGCAGCGGCTCGACCTGACGCACGACTTCCTGCGGTTCGAAATCCTCCATGCGCTTGAAGTTGAGTTCGACCGGTAGCTGCGAGCCGTCGTTGGCGAGGGTGTTGTCGACCCGGTAGCTCAGGCGCGGCTTGACGCCCTTCATGACGCTGTCGAAGTTGTCGCGATCGACATTGACGAACTTGCGATCCTTCAGGCGCGGGAGGGGCTCCAGCGGGTTGCCCGAATAGTCACCCATGACGCCGACCACGAACGGCAGCTCTTTCTTCTCGATGCTGTCGCCGATCTCGACGTCGTAGGTCAGGTGAACTCGCGGTGCTCTCACGCGCGACAGCTTGTGTTGAGTACTTTCGTTCTTGGCCATGAAAGGATCCTCCCTTGAGATGGCGGCTTCGTTGGGTTCGAGGTTGTCGTATCCAGGTCGTGCTTCGCGGTCAGGCGGAAGGCGCCTCCCTGACAGCGGATATCAGCTGCTCCCGCAGGTCGTCCTGCATGGCATCGATCGCCTCCTCGGAGATCAGCTCTTCGAAACTGCGGCTGCCGGAGATTTCGGTGCTGTGGCGGATCACGTCGTCTTCCGGCAGCGTCGAGGCGATGGGGGAACTGATCACGCAGAAGGGGAGTTCGCCGAAATCGTCCAACTGCTGGAATCCGACCGGGAAGCGTAGCCCCTTGAACAGGCGACCCAGGCCACCGGCACGGCTGAAGCAGTGAAACAGCATCAGGTAGTGCACCACGAAACGGTGCAGTTCCGAGCCACTGCGATTGGGATCCTTCACCACCTGGCGGAAACGGCTCAGGTCGAACGACGAGTAACCCACGACCCAGCGGGCCGGGCTGGTCACGCGCACCGTGCCACCGCCCGGCAGGGCGTGGTCGTACTCCAGCGGGAACAGCTCAGGCGTGGAGTTGATGATGTTGAGGGGGACTTCGAGCTCGTTCATCAGGTTGAACGGACGCAGCGCCGCGTGCTTGTCGAACAGCGTGCGGAACTCCTTGAAGTGATGCTGGGTCTCCCGGCCGCTGCCGCGAGGCGCCCCTTGCAGATACTCGCCGAACAGCGGTTGAGGGCGCACCAGCGGCGCCAGGGTCGTGAGATAGTCCGCTGCCTGTGCCTTGAGCAAATCCGACACCATTCGCGTCTGCTTGCGCGAGCGGATGAAGCTATCAACATCGAAGGACTGCGTCATGATCGGTTCCCGGTGCGACGTCGTATCGTCGAGATGAACGTGGCCTCGAATTGGCTATCGATACCAGTCGTGTCACTCCATTGAACATTGACTTGAGACCCATTGTGCCGTGGGCGCCGAAAGACTCAATAGACTGACGATCAAGATTCTACCCATTAACAGAGAACGCAAACTATTGTATCGGAGAATCGATACGGTACTCCGAGGTTATCTGCTATTAATGTTGTAGGTGATCTCTTACATCCCGTGTAATTAAAGGTTATCCAGCCACTCTAGCACGAGTCACGGTTCAATTGTCCTCATCCGCTTCCTCCGCAGGCGACAGATCCGGGGTCAGCAGAGTGAGGGACACGCTGTTGCCGTCGTCGTCGAGTGTCGGCATGCCCTGGTCCGTCAGCGGCTGCAGGTTGCCGTTGTCCATCCGGATGTAGGCGCGGGCATCCCCCACCTCCGGCTGGAGTACGTAAATCTGTCTTTGAAAGTCGCTAATATCTTGATTTTTGGACCATTTTCCCCACTTTGACTTGACTCTTTCACCCCCTGGCGCGTCGATTCTGACCTCGTGCAGGTAGAAGCCGTCGGGGGCGCCGGTGATGGCGTCTCGCTGCAGTATCAGGTCGGTATCGATCCCGCGGCAATCATCGCAAGGCAGCGTTCCCTCGAAGCGTTCGGTAGCCTTGACGTAATTGACCTTGGAGTGAGGGCCGGCTGCGCAAGCGCTGAGCAGCAGGCAAGCCACTGCCGGAGCCCATTTAACGGACTGTGCTTTCATGTGTCGATCTCAAGCTTTTTGTAAATAAATGTTTCTGAGTAAGCCAATGTTAAATTCGACGCTTATTATAGCCATTAAATCTGGTAGGGTGTGTGGCTCACGGGATAAATTGATGCCGATTCTTCTGCGGCACTCAGACTCCGTGAGCTTTCCGGGGACTAAATAATAGAGTGAATGAGACGGCAATGATGGCGTCCGTACGCGTTTTGGGATTGGGTTTGTGCATGGTTCTGCTGGCCGGTTGCGGTGTGGTCGATCGTGTCGGCAACCGCTTCGGCGATACGTGGGCCGGCGATCTGTTCGGCAATCAGGAGCGGGTGCGAGTCACCATCGACAGCGACGATTCGGTCAACCCGGATGTCGATGGCGAACCCTTGTCCGTCGTGGTCAGAATCTACCAGCTCAGCGAACAACCACCCTTCGCCACCGCCTCGCCACGCCAGCTGTGGAGCGAGGGCGAGGATGTGCTTGGCAACAGTCTGCTCTCCCAGCGCGAGGTGACGCTGCTGCCGGGGGAGCAGAAGGTGGATGTCGCGGCCCTGGCACCCAATGCTCAGTTCGTCGGTGTCGCCGCCTTCTTCCGTAATACCGTCAGCGACGACTGGCACGTGGTCTTCGACGCCGAAGAGCTCAGGAACGACGGTCTGTTGAGCGCCTCGGAAGGTGTCCGGCTGCGCCTCGTCGATGACCGCGTCGAAGTCGAGCGTGGGCACGACCTGCTCGGCAAGTAATCCTTCCGGCGTCGGGCCGGCGGCCATTGGAGCGTGTGATCCGACGGGCGGCCGGGCAGGCGTCAGCATTCAGAGGCACGGGACAGGGACGTGAGTAAACACAACCGCATCATGTGGTCGGAGGGGATGTTCCTCCTGCCCCAGCATTTTCAGTATCAGGACGAATTCCATCAGCGCCAGCTGGCCGAATCGCGCCGGGCCCAACACCCTTTCCAGTGGGGCGTGCAGGAGATCGCCTTTGACGAAGGTGCGCTCGAGCAGGGCACGTTGCGGTTGAGCCGACTCAAGCTGGTCTTCCCCGATGGCACTTTGATCGACGCGCCCCAGCACGACCCGCTTCCGCCGGGGCGCAGCCTCGAGGAGCTGGCACGCAATGGTGAGGTCAAGATCTACGCCGCCCTGCGTACGCTGGAACCCTGGTCGCCAAGCTATCTCGACCAGGATGCGCCACGCCACGGCGGGCGGCGCTACGTCCAGCGCTTCGAGACGCGACCCGATCTCAACGAGGGCTCGCTGGAGAACGAGCTGGGCACGCTCGAGCTCAACGCCACGCTGTTGATGGAAGGGGACAGCCTGGATGGGTTCACCCATTGCCCGATCGCGCTGCTCAAGCGCAACGCCGCCGGTGGCTTCAATCTCGAGAGCGAGCGATTCATGCCGCCGGCGCTCCATATCGATGCCGTCTCGCTGCCATTCGACATCGCCAGTCGCCTGATCGGCATGCTGCAGGCGCGAAGCGAGGCACTGTCCGGCCGCCGCCGCGAGCGCGCCGATCAGGTGGCGGAGTTCGGCTCCAGCGACGTCACGCTGTTCTGGCTGCTCTACACCATCAATCGAGCCTATCCGCAGCTGGCGCACTTGTTGGCGCATCCCCGACTGCACCCCGAAACGCTCTATCGCTTTCTGGCCGAGTTCGCCGCCAGCCTGATGACGTTTTCCATGTCCCACAAGCTGGCGGACATCCCGGACTACGACCACCGTGACCCGGCGCCGGCCCTGCTGGGGCTGGAAAGCGTGGTGCGGGAGTTGCTCGAGATCGTGGTGCCCAACCAGTACATCCCCATTCCCCTCGAGCAGACGCGGCCTTCCTACTATGTCGGGCGGCTCAACGACGCTCGGCTCAAGAACGCCGATTTCTACATCAGCGTCCACGCCGACATGCCGGGTGCGCAGATCCTGGAGCTGGTCCCCCGCGCCTTCAAGGTCGGATCGCCGGAGGATATCGAGGTGGTGGTCAATACCGCGATGCCGGGCGGGACGTTGACCCATGCCTCCCGCATGCCCAGCGCGATTCCGGTGCGGCTGGACAACCACTATTTCGCGCTCGAACCCCATGGCGCCGTTTACGAACGCATGATGGACGCCCAGGCGATCGCCTTTTACGTCCCCAGCGGATTCAAGAATCTCAGCATTGAACTGATGGCGGTAATGAAATGACCGAAGCCCTTGCTCATCCCTCCGAGATCGCCGAGCCGCAAACGCTCAAGACCCTGTCGCGCGACTTCATCTCCATGGTCCTGATGGTGCGCCGCGGTCAGCAGGCCGAAAGCGTCGAGCGCTTTCTCGAACGTGTCGATCAGTGGCTGCGCGAATTCGAGGATAAGGCCAGGGCCGAGAATTACAGCGCCGATGCCGTGAAGGACGCCCAATACGCCCTTTGTGCCTTCCTCGACGAGAGCGTGCTCAAGGGCGGGGTGGGCAATATCCGCGAGCATGTCGAGCTGCACCCGTTCCAGTACCGCTATTTTGGTGTGCATCTCGCCGGCGAAGGTTTCTACGACCGCCTCGACAGTCTGCGCAGCGACGTGCGCGCCAATCTGGACGTGCTCGAGGTCTATCACCTCTGTCTCGCGCTCGGCTTCGAAGGCAAGTACAGCCTGGAGAACCGGGACCAGCTGCGCTACATCGCCAATACCCTGGGGCAGGATATCGCCCGCTACCGGCAGCAGAGCGACGAGCGCAACGAGAGCTGGAAGCTGCCGGATCAGGTCGGCCAGCTGTTGCGTTACGAGATCCCGTTGTGGGTCTACCTGCTGGGAATCGTGTTGGTCTGCCTGATCGTCTACGGCGGGCTGCGCTGGTGGCTGGGCAGTGAGACCGACTCGCTGGTCGAGCAGATCCGGCAGCTCTTCAATTCCACCCGCTGACGAGCGAGTTTGACGATGCGTTTTCTTCGATTCCTGCGCTCGCTGAAAGGCTTCTGGCCACTCTCCATCGTGCTGCTGCTGATGGGGCTGGCACTCTGCGCGCTGATTCTGCCGCTGCTGACGCAAGAGCGTGAACTGGTCTTCATCGCCATGGCGCTGGTGGCCGCGCTGTGGCTGCTGGTCGTGGTCATGCGCCAGTATCACCGCATCCGCGCCGAGCGCAGCATCGAGAATCTGGTCGAACTCGAGGTGCACCGCGAAGCGGCCGAGAGCGAGACCGGCGATTACCAGATCCTCAGCGACCGCCTCAAGCACGCCATGGCGATGCAGCGCGCGGCGCGTTCGGTCGATGGCGGCAAGGCCTCGCTCTACGAATTGCCGTGGTATCTGGTGATCGGCATGGCAGCCTCCGGCAAGACCTCGCTGCTGACCCGTTCGTCGCTGGCGGCGACCATGGCCGGCGGCAGCAATCTTTCCGCGGTGAGCGGGACACAGCACTGCGACTGGTACTTCAGTCGCGAAGCGGTGATGGTCGATACCGCCGGGCGCTACCTCGTCGAGGACCGGCCCGCCAGCGAGTTCGCCGACTTTCTCAAGACCCTGCGCAAGCAGCGTCGCAAGCCGGCGATCAACGGTCTGGTGCTGGTCGTCAGCCTTCCCGAGCTGCTCGAGCAGTCGCGGCAGGAAGCCCATGCCCTTGCCGAGCAACTGGTGAGCCGGGTGGTCGAGTATCGTCGCTGTCTGGGCATCAACCCTCCTGTCTACCTGTTCTTCAGCAAGACGGACTTGCTGCCCGGCTTCACCCGCACCTTCGAGGCGCTGGATGCCACCGAGCGCCAGCGTCCGTGGGGGCTGACCTTCTCGCTGGACGAGCTGCGTCGAGAAGGTGTGATCAGCGCCTTCCAGCGGCGTTTCCCGAGGCTGGTCGCGAACCTGCGTCAACGCGTCGACCGGCGGATGATAGAGGAGGGGGCCGACGCCGACAGCGAACTGCTCCGCTTCCCCGACTACTTCGCCGAATTGTTCGGCGTGCTGAGCGACTTCCTCGAGCAGTTCGACATTCCCCAGCAGGGCGAGCAGGCGCCGGTATTACGAGGCCTCTATTTCACCAGCGCCTTGCAGTCCGGCCCCGCGCTCCCGCCGTTGCTGGATGATCAGACTCGCGCCGAATTCGCGCTCGCGCCGAGCGAGACCGGCACGGCGGCGGCCCATGCCGGGGAGAAGAGCTACTTCATTACCGACACCTTTCGCGAGGTGGTCTTCCCCGATCGCAACCTGAGTCTCTACTACTCGCAACGGGGTGAGCGGCGCACGCTGCCGACGTTCATGATCGGCACCCTGGGGGCGCTCGGCGTCGCGGCCATCGCGGCCCAGGGCTGGTCTGCCTACAACAACAAGCTATGGGTCGATCATATCCAGCACCGTCTGGATGAGATCATGACCGGCAACAGCACCGGTCGCCTCAAGCCCCACGAACGCCGCGAGATGCTTGGCGATCTGGAACAGCAGCTGGCCGCCATCGAGCGGCATCGCGAGAACGGCGTGCCCCTCAAGCTGGATCTGGGGCTCTATCAAGGGGAAGCCCTCCGGGAGCCGCTGAAACAGGCCTGGTCGGAGCTGCTCCGAGAGGACGTCCTCCAGCCTCTGGCGTGGCGATTGACCCGTCAATTGCGCTCCCTCGACAGTTTCGGCACACCGGATGGGGACATCGACACTGCCAGCGCCGATGCCGAGCCGCGGGCCGCGGATGAGCGGGAAACCCGCCGCGATACCGGTGCGGTGGAGGATCGTGGCCAGGCGATCGGTCGTGATGCCATGGATCGCATGCGTGAGCGTTCCACCTCGAGACCCACGCTGGGCAGCGTGCCGACCAGTGCCTCGGAACTGGGCAGTCGTGCTCGCAGCGAGCTGCGCTCGCGGACCACGGACAGTGCCAGGGATGCCTGGTATTCCGCTCGCAGCAACGCGGAGACCGAGCTCGAGGAGGGACTGCGTGACCGCACCAGCGCGCTGGGGACAGCCGTGGGTGACAGCGATGGCGACGAATCGACACTGGCGCTTTCCGGTGAACAGGGCCCCTCTCTGTCCGAGGAGATGTTGACCCGGTTGAGCCAGGAGGATGTCGAACAACTGATCGAGAGCTACTCCTCGCTCAAGCTCTACCTGATTCTGACCGACCCGGCGGCGCACCGGGACCAGGGCGACTTCGTCGCGTCGGCCCTGCCACGGTTGTGGCAGGATGCGGTGCGGCGCCGCGGACTGTCCCGCACTCGCGACAGCATCATGGACAATGCCGCGCTCTACGTGCATTACCTGCAGCAGGGGACGGCGCCGGCGCTCGAGCGGGATGACAGCCTGGTCGCCGATAGCCGCGAGCGCCTCAATGCGTTTTTGATCGACAGCAGCCTGGTGGATCGCGAGTACCTGCGCTACCAGCTCGACGTCGAGGAGCGCTACGATCCGCTGACGCTATCCAGAATGGCACCGGAGATGCCCGGACGGCTGTTCTACTCCAGCCGCGCCGTGCCCGCCTTCTATACCCGGCAGGTCTGGGACGAGTATCTTCGTCCGGCGATCATCGAGACCGTGTCCGGCGACCTGCAGCGCGAGTCCGATTGGGTTCTCGATGACGAGGACGTCGACGATGCCGTCCAGTCCAAGGCGCGCTTCGTCAGCCAGTTGATGGCTCGCTACAAGCGGGATTACGCCATCGCCTGGGAGCGCTTCCTCGGCAATACCCACGTCTCCCGTTTCGATACGCTCGATCAGGCCAGTGACCGGCTGGCCGCGTTGAGCGACCTGCAGGGGTCGCCGTTGCGACAGGTGCTGGAAGCGGTCAAGGCCAACACCGGCTGGGACGATCCCAAGGCGACCGACGAACAAGGGCAGGCCGAAGGCAAGGCTCAGGACCAGAGTTTCTGGGGACGCGTGATGAGTGTCTTCGACGGTGGCGGCGGCAATGGGCCGGCGGTGGACCTGGCGACGTTGCCACGCATCAACGATGGGGCACTGGCGCGTCACTTCCGGCCGGTGACGCGGATGCTCTCCGCGGACGAGGCGACGGGAAGCGACAACTCCGTTCTCAACCAGTATCTGCTCGATCTGCGTCAGCTCAAGGTGCGAGTCGACAACGTCCGCAGCGCCCAGGACGTGGGGCGCAGCAGCAAGTCGCTGATCATGGCGACGCTCTCGGGCCAGCCCACCGAGATCAACGGCCTGCGCAACTTCGTGGCCTCCCGGGTGGACACCTCGCGGGCGCCGCTGGTACAGGCCCTGGAACCGCTGTTCCGGACGCCGATCGAGGATACCTGGGCTGCGCTCAACGAACCTGCCAAGAATCAACTCAACGCCGCCTGGGACGACAAGATCGTCACGCCGTGGGATCAAATGGTGGCCGGCCGTTATCCGGTCAGCGACTCGGTCAACGAAGCTTCGGTGCGGGATCTGGAGTATTTCATCGATCCGGATCAGGGCGCGCTTTCCCAGTTCCGTCAGGACGAAATCGGCGACCTCGCCGGCTCGGGCAGCGGCCAGCGTTCACCGATGGTCGATCCACGCATGCTCTCCAGCATCGACGACGCCACGGCACTGGGACGCGTCATCGATAGCCTCTCGGACCTGCGCAACGGCTTCGAACTGCAGGTCAACCCCACCGCCGGGCTGACCGATATCATCCTGACGATCGATGGCCAGCGTCTGCACTATCGCAACAACACCCAGTCCTGGGAGCGGCTGACCTGGCCGGGCGATGGCGAATCCTTCGGGGCGCGCATGGATATCATCAACCGTAACGGGCAGCGCCACACTGTATTCGACTACCCCAACCGATGGGGCTTCCTGCGCATGATCGAGAGCGCCCATATCACCCCGATCGACAGCGCCCGTCAGCGTTTCAGCTGGCGAACCTACATGGGGACCGTGAGCTTCGATGTGCGCAACTTCGGTGGCGTGAAGATATCGGATCTGCGGCGCATCAAGTCTCTGAACATTCCGCAGATGAGCCGGTGACGCCGGAGCGACCACGGCAACGACAGGGTAACGAAGGAAATGGCACAGGCGATGGGGAAGGAATCTGCATGATCGGCTGCTTTGGCAAGATTCCCTCGAAAGCCGATTTCGTGGGGGTGAACGCCGCCGGCACGGTGATCCAGGAGCTCGATCAGTGGCTGCAGAGCGCGCTGGTTCGATTCCTGGATCATGAAGACTGGATGCATCGATTCGATGCGCTGCCGGTCTGCTTCTTTCACTATCACGCTCGCAACGGCAGCGATGTGATGGGAGCGATGATCAGCTCCTCCGACGCTTCCGGGCGTCGCTACCCGTTCTTCATCTTTCAGCTGCTGAAAGGGGAAGGGCGGCCGCCGGTGCTGCCGTTCCTGCATACGCTGGGCGAGATCTTCGCCGGTCAGGCGCGGCAGATCCTGACCGATTCGGTACACGGACAGACGCCGATCGATCCCACAGTCGCGATCAACGAGATGCGACTCTGGAACGATCAGGATCTGGCGCTCTACCAGCGTATCCACGAGCGGTTCCTGCTGGACTACACCTTCGACGATATCGCCCGGGCGCTGGAGTGGGGGTGGCCGGAATTCATCGCCGGCGCCTGCCTGCATCGTCTGCACTATGCGCTGGAGAGTTGGGAAGCGGGCAGCACGCTGGCGGTGCTGTTGCCGCTGCCCGCCGAGCGCGGACTGAAACGCCCGGTAGCGGATCTGTGGCAGCAGTGGCTGGGTAGCGCCTGCCGCGGCGGGGCGCCGGTCATGAGCCTGTTGATCGACGATTTCATGCGCCCGCGTCTGTTGCTGATGCCCGTCTGGCAGAGCGCTGAGGCGTTTTTCGAGGTGCTCTCGAATCCCGGCGACCGCCGCTTGTGCATCGATGTGCTGGCGCCTTTCGCTGATGAAGAACCGCATCCGGGGACCTTGCCGCTGCCGGACACCCGGCTGAACCTGGCCGATTTCATGACTCGTTTTCCACGCGGCAATCAGGTGCCGTGAGCGAGCTAGATTGAGCAGATGTGCTAATGAAACGTTTGAAACTCGCTTATCTGAAATACGCCTTCTTCAAATACCAGCCCTATATCCTGGGGCTGCTGTTCTTCGCCGCCATCTTCCTGGTCTGGCGTCTGGGCGTGGCATTCGGCTTTTCGTCCCTGGCCAGCCTGCTCGCGGGTATCGTGCTGTTCCTGCTGGTGTCGGCGATCTACGTGCTGTTGCTCTACCGGGGCGTGGGGCAGAAGCGCAACCTGGAACACCTGCTGATGGAGGACGCCGATGCCGCGGTGCTGGATGCCAGCCCGCAGGACCGTGAAGAGATCAGCCTGCTTCGCGAGCGGCTGCTCAAGACCATCGAGCGGCTGAAGAAAAGCGGTCGAGGAAAAGGCAGGGGCGGCAAGGACGCGCTCTACGCGCTGCCATGGTACATGATCGTCGGCCAGCCGGCGGCGGGCAAGAGCACCATGGTCTATCAGTCCGGTCTCAACTTCCCTTTCGCCGAACGGGAAAACGCACGTGTCGCCGGCATGGGCGGGACACGTCACTGCGACTGGTTCTTCAGTTCCGACGCCATCCTGCTGGATACGGCGGGCCGGTACATGAACAGTGAAGAGGAAGCCGGCAAGTGGAAGGGGTTCCTGTCGCTGCTGAAGCAGCATCGGCGGCGCTGTCCGCTCAATGGCCTGATCGTCGCGGTCAATATCAGCGATGTCGTCCAGGCCAGCGATTCCCAGCGCAACAATCTGGCTCGGCGCCTGCGGGAGCGTATACAGGAGGCGCGCGAGCATCTGGAAGCGCGCTTGCCGATCTATCTGGTCTTTACCAAGTGCGATCTGATCGAAGGGTTCACGACCTTCTTCGAGCGTCTCGATCCGCAGCGCCAGAGCGACGTGCTTGGGCATACCTTCGCGCATCAGCAGCCCAGCGACGTGAACTGGAGCCAGCAGTTCGATGCCGCCCTGGAGAAGCTCTGCCGGCACTGGTTGCAGATGGGTGACGATGAGATCGTCCAGCGGGATATCGTCGACACGCGGCGGGACGTCGCCGCATTCCGGTTTCCCCTCGAACTGGCCGCACTGCGCGAGCCGCTGACCCGGTTCGTCGAGGCGTTGACCAATGCCAACCCCTACCAGAGCGCACCCTTGCTGCGTGGCTTCTATTTCGTCAGCGCGCTGCAGGGTGGAGATGTCATCGAGGGCGAGCACGCCGGGCGCGTCGGACGCCATTTTTCCCTGGCCCGGCCCGAGACGTTGAGCGGCGAGCGGACCCAGCACCCGTTCTTCATCGCCAACCTGTTTCGCCAGGTCATCATCGCCGACCAGCATCTGGCCGGGCTGTATGCGAGCGACGTTCGAGGTCGTCGTCGCAAGTTGCGCTGGACGCTGGTCGCGGGGCTGATCGGTGCCCTCTGCTGCGGGCTATGGATCACCTCCGCCATGCGCAACCACGGCGAGATCGAGGCGATGTCGGGAACCTTCGCCGACGCCGTCGAACAGGATGACCGCCAGCCGTCACAGTATGCGCGCTGGTCGAGCCTGGATGCGCTGAGGGAGTGGGGCAGCCACTACTATCAGCGTCGCCATGGCGAGGGCGTGCCCTGGTCCATGGGGTGGGGGCTTTATCAGGGGGATCGGATCGAGCCGGCCATTCGCCAACGCTACTTCGATCAACTGCAACCGGTGATGCTGGAGCCGGTCGAGCAGAACCTGACCCGTTCGCTGTTCACCCTCACTACCATCGACGTCTATCGTCGCAGCAGCGACGAGCTGCACGCCGTCGAGGGGCCGGAGACCGTCGCCCCCTATGCGCGCCCCCGGGACAACAGCGCGGAATCGTTGGCCAAGTTCGGTCGCTCCACCCTGAATACCTATCTGATGATGTCGGACATCGATCGTGGCGACATCGACGCCGACGCGCTGCGGGCCCGGTTGCCAGCGTTCTGGTATCCCGCGATAGCGAAACGTACCGGTACCGAGATCGATGAAGACCAGGCGGACTATCGCTACGCCGGGCGCCAGCTCGACTTCTACAGTCGGCAGATCCAGGAGAGCGACGTGCCGAGAATTTCCGCCAATGCCTTCCTGGTCTCCAGCAGTCGTAATTACATCGACAGCCTGCTGGAGCAGACGCTGACCAGTTCCGAGACCATCGTGCTGGAGTCCGACACGCTCTTCGCTTTCGGGCGCGGCGACTACGCCGGGCTGCAGGCGGCGGGGCAGAAGGAACTGGACGAACTGGCCGAGCGGCTGCTCAACACCCAGGACCTGGGGCAGATCCTGATCACCGGTCACGCGGACCCGATCGGCAACGAGCGAGCCAACCAGCAGCTCTCGCTGCAGCGAGCCATGACGATTCGCCAGTACCTGATCGGCAAGGGGGTCCCCGCCGGGCTGATCGAAGCCAAGGGAGCGGGGAGCGAGCGTCCGCTGGTGACGTGTGATCGCAGCCAGCCGCGTGCGCAGCTTATCGACTGTCTGGCGCCCAATCGTCGGGTCGAGATCGAGGTCAGGAAGCAGGAGTGAGCGATATTTCCGCCAATCGCGGAGCCCTGAATGTAACAAATTGAATCAGATGTATTTAAATGTGTTCATTGTCTTTAAAGTTTAAGAAGGCCATATATAATCTGAGTTAATCGGCGTTTTGTGAGGAATTGCATCGGGTAGCGTCATTTTGAAACATATCGGTCGTGTAGGAAATTGGATATGAAAGGTGTCGTCGATTTCCTACGGATTATGGTTTTTAGATGACAAAATTTCGTGTCGAAAGACGACATGCGATTTTCTGGCGTTGTTTTTTCTCAATGGAAACAGCTGGTTGATCTGGTGAAGGAGGTCTTTCTTCGTCACGACTTGTGACGATGGATTGGCAAAGAGATGCCGCTCATGAGCATGGGCCCAGGCCGATTTTATTCGTGAGGGTGTCTTCCCGTAAGTGAGAAACTAGGAGAACTGAGCAAAATGGCTTTTGACGCATACCTCAAAATCGACGGCATCCCCGGTGAAAGTCTTGACGACAAGCACCCGGATTGGATCGAACTGAAGAGCTTCGACTTTGGTGCTAGTCAAGCGACTTCCGCAACGGCTAGCTCATCCGGTGGCGCTTCTGCAGAACGCGTCAATCTGAGTGAGTTCCGTATTCAGAAGTTCGTCGACAAGGCCTCTGCCAAGCTGTTCGAATCCTGCTGCAAGGGTCAGCACATCAAGGAAGTGGTGCTGCACGTCAACCGCGCGGGTGGCGACAAGGTTCGCTACATGGAGATCAAGCTCGAGGAAGTGATCGTCTCTTCCACCGAGATGGAAGGCACCTCCACCTCGACTGGCTTCGAGCAGAGCGAGAACGAAGATCGTCACGATCTGCCGTACGAGACCGTCAAGTTCAACTACGCGCGGATCAAGATCACCTACACCCAGCAGAAACGCTCCGATGGCCAGGGTGGCGGCAACGTTGCGGGTGGCTGGGATCGCACGCGTAACAAGGTCTACGCCTGATCTTGTCCTGCCGCCCTTCGGGGCGGTTCAACGACATACCCATCGGCCGTGGCGGCGGAAGGTGGGTATGTTGCCGGTCGGCCTGATCCGGGCGATGTTCCCTGTGACGGGACGGCTTACCGGCTGCAACCGGATTTGCCGTTGGTTGACCCAGGCAGGGCGAGCCCTTTCTGCGTGAGCCAATGCCGACGCTGGCTGGACGACGCCGAAGTCCACCGCGACGCGAAATGATCATGAGGTCGAAGATATGGATCAACTCGGCGAACTCTCCATCGATGCGCTTCTCGCACCCATCGAGGGCGGCAGCCATGGTGGTAGTGGGGAAGACCTGACCTTTTCGATACTGTTCGACGAGATCAAGGAAGCGCGTCGAGCGGACCCTGCCTATCTCCCCCAGGGGGAGTGGCAGACCGAGCTCAAGCAGTCCGACTGGGGGCAGGTGATCAATCTGACCAGCACCGCGCTGGAGACCCAGAGCAAGGACCTGCAGCTCGCTGCCTGGCTGTGTGAAGGGCTGGTGCATCGCGAGGGCTTCGACGGCATGCGCTTCGGGCTGACGCTCACCGCGCGCCTGCTCGACGACTACTGGGAAACGCTCTATCCCGAGCTCGACGAAGAGGATCTCGACGAGCGCGCGGCGCGCCTGGCCTGGCTCGGCGATACCCTGGTCAACGTCGTGCGATCGTTGCCGTTGGTCGCCGGCGAGGGTTATAGCCTTGCGGACTACGACGAATCCCGCCAGGTGGAGAACCAGGCTCGCAACGACCCGGATGCCATGGATCGGGCATTGGGTGAAGGCAAGATCAACGACGAGATATTCCAGCGCTCGGTGGTGCTCAGCAGCACCGAGTTCCTGCAGGAGCGCCACGCCTCCATCGCCGCCTCGCTGGTGTCGCTGTCGCAACTGGATCAGATGAGTGACGAGCGCTTCGGCCGTGACGCGCCGAGTTTTTCGTCACTCGAGAAAGTGCTGGTTCAGTGCCGCGACCTGACCGAAAAGCTGCTTCGGGACCGCGGTGCCGGCGTCGCGGTCGATGAGGAAGCCGCAGCCCTTGCCGAGGCGGAAGCCGAAGCGCCGGGGCGCGTCGAGCCCAGTTTCATACCTCCTGCCACCGAGCCCGCCGGTCAACTGCGCACCAAGCCCAACAGTCGTGACGAGGCTTTCGAGATGCTCAACGGCGTCGCGCGCTACTTCAAGGAGCGCGAGCCGCACAGCCCGGTGCCTTACCTGATCGAACGAGCGGTGAAGTGGGGTCGCATGCCGCTTGAAGAGTGGCTCAAGGATGTGATCAAGGACAACGGCGTCATCGACAACATCCGCGACACCCTGGGTACGCAGCCCAAGGATGACGACTACTGACCATGTCTCGTGCCTCGATTTTCGATCTACTCCACCAACGTCAGCGGCCTCCCGAGCCGGTCGAGGAGACGACCTCGGCGCGCAGTGACTACTACGCCGACAGACTGCGGCTACTCGATGGCGTGGCTTTGACCGCGTCCGGCTTCGTCGGTGCCGGGACGGTGCCGGAGGCTCAGTCGCCGACGCTTTCACCCGCGCTCCATGGTCCGGACGGATTTCGTCTGCTGGTGCACCGGGTCGCCGACGCCATGCCTGTTCGGGAGCCTCGGCTGGGACGTTTAGAAGCCAAGGCATCACGGCTCCATGAGTTGGTACAGACGATCGTGATCGAGGCGCTGATGATGCTCGAGGCGCTGCCGGAAGAGGCCGCCTTCGATGTGGTGCTGACGGCGCCGCTGCGCTCGCCTGAAGCGACCGCCATCGTCGTCGAGCGTCTACGGAGCGCCATTGTCGAGACGCAATACGCCTCGGCCTTGGGAGAGATACATCACACCACGCGAGGTGGCGCCCCGCACGCCGCGCTGGGCGTCGGCGATGGCGGAGGTATGCCCTACGTCCTGTGGATCAGCGCGGACTCTCTGCTCAATGAAGAGGACGTCGCCGCGCTGCAGCAGCGCCGTGTCATGGGGCGCTCCTCGAACAGTCCGGGGCTGTACGTGGGAGAGGCCGTCGTGGCGCTGCTGATGCAGCGACTACTGTCTGAAGATGCCGTCTTCGATAGTGGTTGGCGAATCGATGCAGGTGTCGTCCGAGACCATCCCGCCCGGTCGACGCAACGCGATCATGCCAAGCGCCAGGCCCTGCTCGAACTGTTGATGGACGCCTGGCCTCCGCCTGCCACGGCTCCGGGCGCTGAGGTTGGCGAGGTCCAGGCGCCGGGTGCGCCTGCCGACGACGTTAGCGGGAGTGCCGCCCCGGCACGGGTCGTCATCGATGCCATGGGGCTGCCCGGCAGGGCGGTCGAGATCGGCAGCGCGCTGATCGAGCGCTGGCCGGAGATCGACATGATCGACGATGGCGTGAGTGTCGATCAGTTCTGTGGCTGGCCCGGCGAGGCGGTTACGGCGATGACGTTGGTACTGGCGATGGCGTCGCTCTCGCCGCTGGACAGCGCGGTCGTGATCCGCGTGGAAGATGAAACCCGCTCGACGGTATGGAGCTTGCGATCCTGCGCGGCCGAAACCGCGCAGCGCGAGGATCATTCGTGACCGCTGTCGCCGTTGTGTGACGAGATCAGCGAGGCGCCGCAGGCGGTCTTGTGGCCATGCAGCGCCACCGGCTTGCCGTTGATCTTCATGGTCGGATGACCTTCGACGATGGCGTTGGTGCTGCCGTGACCGTCTTTCGGACAGGTGACCTTGTCGCCGACACAGGCAACCGGTTTGCCGTCGATCAGATAATTGCTTTGCGCGGTGATGACTTTGCCGCCGTGGCTGGTGGCGTCACCGAGTACAACGATGCCTTTCATCGGTCCGGGCTTCCTGGCAAGTGTGAGAGGTCGAGTCCGACCAAGCGGGCTCATCAACGAGCATTAATTTAGCCATCGACACCCGGGCGGCACAAGCAGTGGGTGGTGTGATGGTGAAGCGGCCAGGAGGCAGGGACAATGCTGGATAGCCTACTCGACACCTTCGACATCGACCTGTCGCAGTCCCAGCGGCTGCTGACCCTC
>NZ_CALFQK010000102.1:0-29503 GCF_937921195.1 uncultured Salinicola sp. | reverse complement strand
AGGACACAACGCCGCCGGTCACGAAGATATATCGTGTCATGGAAAACCTGTCGAATCGTGGTCGTGAAGCTCGTGAGAAAAGACCCGGGGGAGAAAGTCGGGCCAGGATGGGACGTCAGATTACCAGAGTCGTTCGAAAGGCTCAATTTTGGATCGCGCGGTCGTCATGCCCGGGGGCGAATCAACTGGCGACGGCGCGCTGCAACGACTCCAGGCGACGGTCACGGATGCCGAGCGCGTGAAGATCGCCCACCGTGTTGTCGAGATACTCGCGGCACGATCCCAGCACGCCGCGGCCGGTGCGCAGCAGGTGCACCACCGTCTCGTCGGGCTGGCGACCGATATAGCGCTCGTGATGCGGATTGATCACGAAAGCGACGCCCCAGATCGGGCCGACGTCCGTCTTCAGCTTGATCCAGCGCGGGCGGTAGGCGCCGGTCAGCATCTCGCGCCGCCACACCAGCGTCAGCTCACGCTCGAGATTGTCGCCGGGGACGCGCAGCGCCACCCCATGGCAGGAGCCTCCCGGCGCCAGCGCCAGCATCAGCCCGGGGGTCTCGGGGGTGCCCCGGCCGTGATCGAGCTTGAGGCAGAAGTCGCGATGATAGCCGTAGAGCCGGCAGGTGTGGCGCTCGGCGACCTCGACACACGGATTCCAGATCAGCGAGCCGTAGGCGAAGAGGTAGACCCCGTCCTGCAACTGGACACCGGGCGGGGCCGTGGCCAGGACCTGCTGGATCGAACTGCGCAGCTCCTGGTGGCTCTTCAGCGCCACCTCGGGATAGACATGTTCGAAGTGACGGCGAATCAGGTCCTGCTCCAGCACCTCGCGCGTCATGGCGATCGACTTCGGCGTGGAAGCCTGCTCGCCGGCATGGGTCTCGCTGGAGTGCGACTCGCTCATTGGGGACTCTATACTCGGACGCGATCGAAAGGGTTCGGGATACCACGGGTGACGCCGAGGCCATGACCCGCACCACCCAAGACTAACGTTCAACGGGCTCGAAACGAAGCCCGAATCGGCATCACCCGGCAATGTCCCGCCTGCGTCGGGCGCCACGACGCAGAACCAGGTGCAGAAGAATCGCACCGAAGGTGGCAGTCCCGATACCGTCGAGGGTGAAACCGCCGAAGTCGATGGAGAAGTTGCCCGCGCCCAGCACCAGCGTCACCGCCGCCACGATCAGGTTGGTATTGTCGCCCAGATCGACATCGTTCTGGATCCAGATACGGGCGCCGGCCACCGCGATCAGACCGAACACCACGATCGAGGTGCCGGCCAGCACCGGACCGGGAATGGTCTGGATCAACGCCCCGAAACGCGGCGAGAAGCCGAGCAGGATGGCGAAGCCGGCGGCGGCGACGAAGATCAGCGTCGAATAGACCCGGGTCACCGCCATCACGCCGATATTCTCGGCATAGGTGGTCACGCCGGTGCCGCCGGACGCACCGGAGACCATCGTCGCCAGGCCGTCGCCGACGAAGGCCCGGCCGATGTAGGGGTCGAGATCGCGTCCGGTCATCGCCCCCACCGCCTTGATGTGGCCGAGGTTTTCCGCCACCAGGATGATCGCGACCGGAGCGATCAGCACGATCGCATGGGGAGTGAAGGTCGGCGCCGTGAACGCGGGCAGCCCGAACCAGTCGGCCGCACCGATCGCCGAGAAATCGATCGGCGCTCCCCAACCCAGGCCGTTGGTGACCAGCGCATAGATGGCGTATGCCGCGACCAGTCCGACCAGGATCAACAGCCGCTGGAGCATGCCGCGGGTCAGCACCGCGGCCAGGCCGACACAGAGGATGGTCACCAGCGCCATCGCCGCGTCGAAATTGGAATCCTTCACGCTGGAGACCGCCACCGGGGCCAGGTTGAGGCCGATGGTCATCACGATCGCCCCGGTGACGACCGGCGGCAGCAGGTACTCGATCCAGCGCGTGCCCAGCGCCATGACCAGCATGCCGATGAGGGTGTAGATCGCGCCACAGGCGATGATGCCCCCCAGCGCCAGGCCGATGGAGGGATTGCCACCGCTGCCGGCGTACCCGGTGGCAGCGATCACCACGCCGATGAAGGCAAAGCTGGACCCCAGGTAGCTGGGAACCCGCCCGCCGACGATGACGAAGAACAGCAGTGTGCCGATCCCCGACATCAGGATGGCCAGATTGGGATCGAACCCCATCAGCAGCGGTGCCAGCACGGTGGAGCCAAACATCGCCACGGCGTGCTGAATGCCCATCAGCAACGTCTGCGCCGGCGGCAGCGTCTCGTCGGGCGCGACCAGACCTTGGTGACGGGCGGCATCGACGCGCCGCCAGCGGGGGAACCAGGATGACATCGGGTTTGTTCTCCAGAGCAGCGGCCGGGGGCGCCGGCGGCGTTCGACCGCGCGAAAGCGATTGTTGTCGGCGTGGCCGGCGAAGCGACGGCCCGACGCGCATTCTAACGTCAGCGCCGACCGGATGCTTCCCGCCATCGCACCTTGGCATGGAGCGCCGCGAGTGGACTACGCTGACACCATCGTCCCAAGGAGCCGGGCGAGAACACCGAACGACCCCATCGGGGGCGATGACGCCCCTTCAACCTCGAGGCATGCCAGGGAGTGGATATGCAACGCTACGACTATCTGATCGTCGGCGCCGGCATGGTTGCCGCCAACGCCGTACAAGGCATTCGCGAGCGTGACGCCGATGGCACCATCGGCATCCTCGGTGCCGAGCCCAACGGGCCGGTCACCCGGCCGGCGCTCTCGAAAAAGCTCTGGACCGATCCCGAATTCGGCTACGACAAGATCTGGATGCAGCCGGAGCAGCATGCCGCCACGACGCTGCACACCGACACCCGGGTCACCGCCATCGATCGCCAGCGCCGGACCGTGACCACGGACAGCGGCGATACCTACGGCTATGGCAAGCTGTTGCTGGCCACCGGCGGTGCGCCAGTGACGCTCGACCTGCCCCGGAGCGAACGCGTGCGCTATTTCCGCACCGTCGAGGACTACGACTGCCTGCGCAGGCTCGCCGACCAGGGGCTGCATGTCGCCGTCGTCGGCGGCAGCTACATCGGCACGGAACTGGCCGCGGCGCTGATCCAGAACGGCTGCCGGGTCACCTTGATCCAT
This sequence comes from uncultured Salinicola sp., assembly GCF_937921195.1. Taxonomy (NCBI): domain Bacteria; kingdom Pseudomonadati; phylum Pseudomonadota; class Gammaproteobacteria; order Oceanospirillales; family Halomonadaceae; genus Salinicola; species uncultured Salinicola sp. The sequence goes on along the minus strand of NZ_CALFQK010000102.1, from coordinate 26,384 downwards.
CCCGAGGACGTGCTGGGCGGCGCCCTGTTTCCGCCCAGCGTCGCCGATCGCTTCCACCGGGCTTACCTCGATGCAGGCGTCACGCTGCTGGGCGGACGCAAGATCAGCGGCGGGCGCGAGGCGGATGGCAAGGTCACGCTCGCGCTGGACGACGGGGCCAGCCTGGCAGCGGATGCGGCGGTGTTCGGGCTGGGTGTCGAGCCCTGCGTGGCGCTGGCCGAGGAGGCAGGCCTCGCAACCGACGGCGGGATTCTCGTCGACGATCGCCTGACAACCGCCGACGCCGCGATCTTCGCCGCCGGCGATGTCGCGACCTATCCGGACCGGATCCTCGGTCGCTGGCATGCCGAACACGTCGACAACGCCAACCGGATGGGCCAGACGGTCGGACGCATCATGGCGGGCAGCGACGAGACCTACGACCACACGCCCTACTTCTACTCCAACGTCTTCGACTTCGCCTGGAAAGCGGTGGGCCGCATGGACAGCTCGCTGGAGATCGTCGAGGATCCGGGGCCGCAGCCGGACCAGGGGATCTACTACTATCTCGATGACGGACGGGTGGTCGGCGTACTGCTGCTCAACGTGGATGCCGACCGACTCGACGAGGCGCGGGAGGTGCTGGCAGACAAGGCACCGCAGCGGGCCGAGACCCTGGTCGGGCGCATTGCGATGTCATGACACTGCGGTGGCGCCTCGGACCGACAAAAAAGCGCCAGCAGTGATGCTGGCGCTTTTTCTCGATGCGGCCACTGCTCCGGGCCGATTTCACCAGCGTGAAACTCACTCCGGCAGGCGTGACACCAGAATATTGGCACGCCGCTCGATCTCCTCGAGCATCCCGGCGCACTCGTCCGACATGCCGCTGTCCCGGAGCTTGGCCAGGGAAAACAGCGCCTTGAGCTGCCCACTGATCATGATGGCCTGATGGCCGCCGTCCTGATCCAGCACATGATCTTCCAGCGCTCGCAGATGGGTGTTTGCCTGGTCGAGAATGTTGCGTTCAAGCCTGATCATGATGTGACCTTCTGAGAATTGCGGTTCGTGACGAGCGCGCCACTGTAAAGACTCTCACGACGTTATACCACCGCTGAAGGTGACGGCCGGCGCTGCCGGCCGGCCCCGGCTCCGCAGGCGGCCCGGGGCACTGCACCTTGAGACAGTCCAGACTGCATCTTGAGAAAGTCCAGACTACACCTTGAGAAAGTCCAGGATGCCCTCCGCCGCCTGGCGCCCCTCGTAGACCGCCGTCACCACCAGGTCGGAGCCACGCACCATGTCACCGCCGGCGAACACCCGTTCGTTGCTGGTCTGATAGGCGAAGCGCTCCATCTGCGCCGGGATTTCCGGCGCCAGCACCCGGCCGCGCTCGTCGATCTCGATCTGGTGCGTGTCGAACCACTCTATCTCGCTGGGCTGGAAGCCGAAGGCGATGACCACCGCATCGCAGGCCAGGATCTCCTCCGAGCCCGGCACCACTTCCGCACTGCGCCGGCCCTTGTCGTCCGGCTCGCCCATGCGGGTGCGCACCAGCTTGACGCCCTCGACCTTGCCTTCACCGACGATCGCTACCGGCTGGCGATTGAACAGGAACTCGACCCCCTCCTCGCGGGCGTTGGCCACCTCTCGCTTGGAGCCGGGCATGTTCTCCTCGTCCCGGCGATAGGCACAGGTCACGCTGGTCGCGCCCTGGCGGATCGAGGTGCGGTTGCAGTCCATCGCGGTATCGCCACCGCCGAGCACGACGACGCGCCTGTCCTGCATCGAGACGTAGTCGGCCGGATCCTTCTCGAATCCCATGTGGTGGTTGGCATTGGCGATCAGGAAGTCGAGCGCCTTGTAGACGCCATCCATCTCCTCCCCCGGAAAGCCGCCGACCATGTACTTGTAGGTCCCCATGCCGAGGAAGACCGCATCGAACTCGTCGTCGAGCTGTTCGAAAGTGATGTCCCGGCCGATCTCGGTGTTGAGCCGGAACTCGACCCCCATCTCCTCGAACACCGCGCGGCGGCGCTCCATCACGTGCTTCTCGAGCTTGAACTCGGGAATGCCGAAGGTCAGCAGCCCACCGATCTCCGGATAGCGGTCGAACACCACCGGCTTGACGCCGTTGCGAATCAGGACATCGGCACAGCCCAGCCCTGCCGGGCCGGCACCGACGATCGCCACGCGTTTGTCGGTCATGACCACGTTGGACATGTCCGGACGCCAGCCCATGGCGAACGCGGTGTCGGTGATGTACTTCTCCACCGAGCCGATGGTGACGGCACCGAAGCCGTCGTTCAGCGTGCAGTCGCCCTCGCAGAGCCGGTCCTGCGGACAGACGCGGCCGCAGACTTCCGGCAGCGAGTTGGTGCGGTGGGACATCTCCGCCGCTTCCAGGATGTTGCCCTCGCTGACCAGCTTGAGCCAGTTGGGAATGTAGTTGTGGACCGGGCACTTCCACTCGCAGTACGGGTTGCCGCAATGCAGGCAGCGATGGGCCTGGCTGGCCGCCTCGCTGGGCTTGTAAGGCTCGTAGATCTCGGCGAACTCCTTCGCCCGGCTACGCGCATCCTTCTTCTGCGGATCGCGCCGCCCCACATCGATGAACTGAAAGTCGTTACTCAAACGGTTTGCCATGTTCTCTCTCCTCACTGGGCCGACGACGCTCTCGGATTCCGGCTGATGCCCGCACCCCGGGGCTGAACCCCGGGTCATTCGGGCCGTCGCCGCCTCTTATTCAGGCTGGCGCCTGGATTGGGCCAGCAAACCGTTGAGACTTGCGGCCTTGGGCTTCACCAGCCAGAAGTGGCGGATGAAGTCGGAGAAATCCTCGAGAATCGCATGCCCCCGTGGCGAGTCGGTCTCTTCCACGTACTCGGTGATCACTTCGCGCAGATGGCGGCGGTAGGCCTCCATCGACTCGGTGTTGATGCGGTGGATCTCCACCAGTTCGTGGTTGTAGCGATCCACGAAGCCGCGATCCTCGTCGAGCACGTAGGCGAAGCCGCCGGTCATGCCCGCACCGAAGTTGATCCCGGTCTTGCCGAGCACGCAGACCAGGCCGCCGGTCATGTATTCGCAGCAGTGGTCGCCGGCACCCTCGATCACGGCGTGAGTCCCTGAGTTGCGCACCGCGAAGCGCTCGCCGGCCATGCCGGCGGCGAACAGCTTGCCGTCGGTGGCGCCGTAGAGACAGGTATTGCCGATGATCGCCGTTTCGTGGCTCTGGAAGCGGCTGGCCTTGGGCGGCACGATCACCACCTTGCCACCGTTCATGCCCTTGCCGACATAATCGTTGGCATCGCCTTCCAGATACAGATTCAGCCCGCGCGCGTTCCACACCCCGAAACTCTGACCTGCGACACCGGTGAAGCGCGCCGTGATCGGGGCGTCCTCGAGGCCCGCTTCGCCGTAGCGCTTGGCGATCTCGCCGGAGACCCGTGCCGCTACCGAACGATCACAGTTGGTGATCTTGAACTCGAACTCGCCCCCGGACTTCGATTCGATCGCCGGCAACAGCGCGTCGAACACTTCCTGATTCTTGGCGCCGGGGTCATGGGGCACGTTGCGGCTGACCTGGCAGAACTGCGGCGCCTCTGTGGGCACGAAGTCGTTGGCCAGCAGCGGCGTCAGGTCGAGCTTGCGCTGCGCCGCCGTCTCGCCTTCCAGCATCTCGAGCAGATCGGTGCGCCCGATCAGGTCGGTCAACTGGCGCACGCCCAGCAGCGCCATCAGCTCGCGCACCTCCTCGGCGATGAAGCGGAAGTAGTGCTTGACCATGTCCACCGTGCCGCGGAAGTGCTCGTCGCGCAGCTCCTGGTGCTGGGTGGCGACGCCGGTGGCGCAGTTGTTGAGGTGGCAGATCTTCAGATACTTGCAGCCCAGCGCCACCATCGGCGCGGTGCCGAAGCCGAAGCTCTCGGCGCCGAGGATCGCCGCCTTGACCACGTCGAGGCCGGTCTTGAGCCCGCCGTCGGTCTGCAGCCGGATCTTGTCGCGCAGGCCGTTGATGCGCAGCGCCTGGTGGACTTCCGGCAGCCCCAGCTCCCACGGACTGCCGGCGTGGCGGATCGAGGTGATCGGGCTCGCCGCGGTGCCGCCGTCGTAGCCGGAGACCGTGATCAGGTCGGCGTAGGCCTTGGCCACGCCGGTGGCTATGGTGCCGATGCCCGGCTCGGAGACCAGCTTCACCGATACCTGGGCGCTCGGGTTGACCTGCTTGAGATCGAAGATCAGCTGGGCCAGGTCCTCGATCGAATAGATGTCGTGGTGCGGCGGCGGCGAGATCAGCGTCACGCCGGGGACCGCATAGCGCAGCCGCGCGATCATCTCGTTGACCTTGCCGCCCGGCAGCTGGCCGCCCTCGCCGGGCTTGGCACCCTGGGCGACCTTGATCTGCAGCACCTCGGCGTTGACCAGGTAGGCCGGGGTCACCCCGAAGCGCCCGGAAGCGATCTGCTTGATCTTGGAGGAGCGGATGGTGCCGTAGCGGGCCGGATCCTCGCCGCCCTCACCGGAGTTGGAGCGTCCGCCGGTCTCGTTCATCGCCTGGGCCAGCGCTTCGTGGGCCTCCGGAGAGAGGGCGCCCAGCGACATGCCGGCGCTGTCGAAGCGCAGCAGCAGGCTCTCGACCGGCTCGATCTCGTCCAGCGGCAACGGCTCGGGGGCCGGCTTGAGCTTCAGCAGGTCGCGGATCGTCGCCACCGGACGCTCATTGACCAGCCGCGCAAACGTCTTCCACTTGGCGTAGTCGCCCTGCTGGACCGCCTGCTGCAGCAGCATCACCACGTCGGGATTGTAGGCGTGATACTCGTGACCATGGACGAACTTGACCAGCCCGCCCTGGCGGATGCCCTTGCGGGGAATCCAGGCATCGCGCGCCGCCAGCTCCTGCTGCATCTGCAGCTCGCTGAAGCCGGTGCCCTCGATGCGCGACATCATCCCGTCGAAGCACATCTGCATGACCTCGGACCCCAGGCCGACAGCCTCGAACAGCTGCGAGCCACGGTAGGAGGAGATCTGCGAGATCCCCATCTTCGACAGGATCTTGTAAAGCCCCTTCTGCATGCCCTTGCGGTAGTTCTCGCGGGCGTCCGCCGGGTTGCCGACCAGCTCCCCGGTGCGGTGCATGTCCGCCATCACCTGATAGGCGAGATAGGGATAGACCGCGGTGGCGCCGACGCCGAAGAACACCGCCATCTGGTGGGCGTCGCGAGCGTAGCCGGTTTCGACCACGATATTGACCCGCGGACGCAGCGCTAGCCTTGCCAGGTGATGATGCACCGCACCGGTCGCCAGCAGCGCCTGGATCGGCTGCTTGCCCCTCTCCAGCTCGGCATCCGACAGCACCAGGATCACCTTGCCGTCGCGGGTCGCCTGCTCGGCCTGCTGGCACAGCGCCACCAGCGCCTGGCGCAGCGAGGTGGTCTCCGGATCGTAGTGCAACGGCAGCCGCACCGAGGCGAACGCCGGATCCTCCTGGGTCACCAGCGCGGTGAACTTGCGCGGCGACAGCACCGGGGTGGTCAGGATCAGGCGGTGGGCGTGCTCCGGCGTCGCCTCGAACACGTTCAGCTCGGCCCCGCAGCAGGTCTCCAGCGACATCACGATCGCTTCCCGCAGCGGGTCGATGGGCGGGTTGGTGACCTGGGCGAACTTCTGGCGGAAGAAGTCGGTGAGCAGCCGGTTCTGACGCGACAGCACCGCCATCGGCGTGTCGTCCCCCATCGAACCCACCGCTTCCTGGCCGCTCTCGGCCAGCGGGCGCAGCAGCTGATCGCGCTCCTCGAAGGTCACCGAGAACATCTTCTGGTAGACGTTGAGCTCTTCGGTTTCCATCGGCTGGAATCGCGCCAGCTCGGTCAGCGCGGACTCGAGATAGTGGGCGTGCTCCTTGAGCCAGCGACGATAGGGATAGGCGGACTTGAGCCGCTGATCGATATCGTCGGTGTGCAGCACTTCGCCGGTCTGGGTGTCGACGGCGAGGATCTGCCCCGGCCCGACGCGGCCCTTGGCCACCACCGATTCGGGGGAGTAGTTCCACACCCCGATCTCGGAGGAGAGGGTGATGTAGCCGTTATCGGTGATCACCCAGCGCGCCGGACGCAGGCCGTTGCGGTCGAGCATGCAGACGGCGTGGCGACCGTCGGTCATCACGATGCCGGCGGGGCCGTCCCACGCTTCCATGTGCATGGAGTTGTATTCATAGAAGGCGCGCAGGTCGCCATCCATGGTCTCGACGTTCTGCCACGCCGGCGGCACCATCATGCGAACGGCGTTGTAGAGGTCCATGCCACCGGTGAGCAGCACTTCCAGCATGTTGTCCATGCTCGACGAGTCGGAGCCGGTGGTGTTGACGATCTCGTCGAGGCCTTCGATATCCGGCAGCAGTTCGCTGACGAAGTTGGCCTTGCGCGCGTTGGCCCAGCCGCGGTTGGCCTCGATGGTGTTGATCTCGCCGTTGTGCGCCATGAAGCGGAACGGCTGCGCCAGCGGCCAGCGTGGTGCGGTATTGGTCGAAAAACGCTGGTGAAAGACGCAGACCGCGGTCTCGAGACGCTCGTCGCCCAGGTCCTGGTAGAAGGTGGGGAGGTCCGCGGGCATCATCAGCCCCTTGTAGGAGACCACCTTGGACGACAGCGAGCAGACGTAGAACTCTTCTTCCTGGCGCAGCTTCTGTTCGGCCAGACGGCGTGCCATGAACAGTTCGACGTTGAACGCCGCATCGGTCTGGGAAACGTCCCCCTCGACGAAGACCTGACGAATGCGCGGCAGGCACTCGAGCGCCATCGGCCCGCAGACGCTGGGGTCCGTGGGCACGTCACGCCACCCCTTGACGCTCAGGCCACGCTCGGCGAGTTCGCCTTCCAGCGTCTCGCGCGCACTTCGCTCGCGGGCATCGTCATCGGGGAAGAACACCATGCCGACGGCGAAGCGCTCGCCCAGGGTGACGCCCAGATGATCCTCGGCCAGCGCGCGCATGAAGCCCATCGGCATTTTCAGCAGCAGGCCGCAACCGTCGCCGGTCTTGCCATCCGCCGCGATGCCGCCACGGTGGGTCATGCAGGTCAGGGATTCGATCGCCGTCTTGAGCAGATCGTGACTGGCCTGCCCCTCCATATGAGCAATCAGGCCGAAACCGCAGTTGTCGCGGAATTCGCCAGGCTGGTGAAGACCTCTCATCATGGGCGTGCCTCACAAAGCTGTTCTGAATACAGGGTATTGTATTCGGTCCGGTAAAAAGAGATGATAGAAGGTTTTCTTGTTTTTCCGACTGGATTACCAGCGGTGCAATAGGCCCGATTTTCGTCTCGAAGCGCCGACAACGTGGGGTGTCGGCGGGTCGCAAAAAGGCCGGACAGAATAGCCAGTCAGCTTCCCCAGCGCAATTCCGGAGCCGGCTTTCTCGCTGCAAATACATTTAAAATCGAAGACTTAGCGAAACATTCAACAAAAATACACTGCTAGCACAAAGGCTTAGGCCTCAACATAGACCAAAGTCTAAACCCTTGCGTGTCGTGGCCCGAATCGTCGTGAGATCCAGGCGCGAAGCCCATACCGATACGGCATGGAGCATACCAATTATATCGACAATACCCGGAAAGAACAGCCGTCGGCACGCCGATTGTCGCCAGGCGAGACCCGCGAACGGCCACCCATGCCGAACGCCGTGACGGGAGCGCTATCGAGACGGGGCTGCCACCGGGGCGGCCCATGCGAACGGGCGAACAAAGGAACGCCGCCGGGATGGCGGCGGAAACAAGGCCGGGTAAGACCGGGAAGGAGAGGCGCCTGCCGGCGCCGTGGCGCGTCAGCCTCGGGGGAAGCGTTCCAGCAGCCGGTGGAGCAGCTCGGCCTCGGTATCGTCCCGGATGCAGGCGCGCCCCATCGCCTCGAGCAGGATCAGGCGCAGCCGACTGTCGAGATTTTTCTTGTCGAGGCGCATGCGAGAGAGGAAATCCTCGGCCTGCATGTTGGCCGGTGCCGTGACCGGGAGATCCGCGGCACTCAGAATCGCCGTGACGCGCTCGACATCGGCCTCGCTCAACCAGCCGCGATCGAAGGATAGCCGGGTCGCCATCATCATGCCGGCGCCCACCGCTTCGCCGTGCAGCCAGTTGCCGTAGCCCTGATGCGCCTCGATGGCGTGACCGAAGGTGTGGCCCAGGTTGAGCAGCGCACGCACGCCCTGCTCGGTCTCGTCCTCGGCGACGACTTCCGCCTTGATCTCGCAGCTGCGGCGAATGGCGTGGCGAATGGCGGCCTCGTCGAGCGCCCGGAGTGCCGCCAGGTTCTCCTCCAGCCACTCGAGGAAGGAGAGGTCCCAGATCAAGCCGTACTTGATCACCTCCGCCAGCCCCGCGGACAACTCCCGGGCCGGCAGCGTTCGCAAGGTGTCGGTATCGACGATCACCGCCCGGGGCTGCCAGAACGCGCCGATCATGTTCTTGCCACGCGGGTGGTTGACGCCCGTCTTGCCGCCCACGGAGGAGTCGACCTGGGCCAGCAGGGTGGTGGGTATCTGGATGAACGCGACACCGCGCTGATAGCTGGCGGCCGCGTATCCCGCCATGTCGCCGATGACGCCTCCGCCCAGCGCGATCAGTGTGCAGCGACGATTGAAGCCGGCGGCCAGCAGCGCATCCCAGATACGCTCCACCGACGCCAGCGTCTTGGTCGCCTCGCCGTCGGGCAGGATGACTTCCCGGATCTCGAGGTCGGCACCGGCCAGCGTCTGCTTGAGCGCCGCGAGATAATGCGGGGCGATCACCTCGTTGGTCACGATCATCACCTGGCGCCCCGCCAGGTACGGCAGCAGATGTTCCCGGCTCGCCAGAACGCCCGCGCCGACGTGGATCGGATAACTGCGCTCGCCCAGCGACACGCTCAGCGATTCCACCGAAAGCGAAGAGACTGACGTCATGACATTTACCTTTGGTGAGAGAGTTACCTTTGGTGGGAGAGTGGCGGCGAGGCAGCGAGCGGCTCGGCGAGACGGGAGACACGCCGCAGGATATCACCGACCACGCTTCTGGGACCGCGGCGATCGGTGCGCACGACGATGTCCGCCGTGGCGCGATAGAGCGGATCGCGAATCGCGAACAGCTCCCTCAGCACCTGCTCCGGATTGGCATTCTGAAGCAGCGGCCGATTGCGATCCCGCGAGGTGCGTCGAATCTGCTGCTCGACGGTGGTGGCCAGGTAGATCACCGTGCCCCGCTCCCGCAGCAGTTGCCGGTTGACCTCGCGCATGACCGCGCCGCCCCCCGTCGCCATCACGACTTCACTGCGCTGGGTCAGCTCGTCGAGCATGGCCGTCTCTCGATCGCGGAACCCCTGCTCGCCCTCGACATCGAAAATCCACGGGATGTTCGCCCCGCACCGACCCTCTATCTGATGGTCGCTATCCAGGAATTCGCGCTGCAATTCGGCCGCCAGAAGGCGGCCGATTGTGCTCTTGCCGGCCCCCATGGGACCGATGAGAAAAAGATTGGGAAGCGACCGCATCAGCGAATGGCCAGTCCGTCCTCGATGATCTTGGGCGTAATGAATACCAGCAATTCTACCTTCTCGTTGCTTTCCTGGGTATAGCGGAAGAGATTGCCCAGCACCGGGATGTCTCCCAGGAACGGGGTCTTGAACAGCGTCCGCAACTGCTCGGAGGTCAGAATCCCGCCCAGCACCACGGTTTCGCCGTTGTCGACCAGTACCTGGGTCTGAATCTCGTTGGTATCGATCGCCGGCGCGCCATCGAATCGCGTATCGGAAATATCGTCGTTGTTGATGCGCAGATCCATGATGATGCGATCGTCGGGCGTGATCTGCGGCGTCACCTCCAGCGACAGCACCGCCTCCTTGAACTCGGTGGTCGTCGCACCGCTGGAGGAGGCCTCCTGGTAGGGCACCTCCTGCCCCTGCTTGATCACCGCGGTGCGCTGGTTGGCGGTAATCACCTTGGGCTGGGAGATGGTCTGGCTCTTGCCCTCGCTCTCCAGTGCACGCAGCTCGAGGTCGATCAGCACGTCCCCGGAGAGATAGCCGAAGCTGAAAGCGCTGGCCGGGTTGGTGGCGTTGCCCAGGTCGACCGCCAATCCGCCGCCATAAGGAGCGGGATCATCCGAGGTCGTCGGCACCGTCGAAGGATTGCCGTCGGCCGCCCCGCTCAGATCGAAGTGACGGCCCCGCGGCGAGGAAAGCCCCCAGTTGACGCCCAGCTCGTGCGTCGCACTATCCCTCGCGATCACGATGCGAGCCTCGATCTGCACCTGGCGCACCGGGACATCGAGGTGGTCGATGGTCCGTCGGATCGCGTCCAGCTGATCGCGCGTATCCTGCAGGATCAGCGTATTGGTGCGCGGATCGACGGTGACCCGGCCACGCTCCGACATCATCCCGACCCCCTCGCCGCCTCGCAGCAGCGCGGCGAGGGAATCGGCCTTGGCGTAGCGAATCTGAAGAAACTCCGTACTCAGCGGCGCCAACTGCTCGGACTGCTCGCGGGTTTCCAGCGTCTGACGCTGCAGGCTTGCCAGTTCGCCGGTGGGCGCCACCATCATCACGTTGCCTTCGCGCCGGGCCGACAGGCCATGGTTGCGCAGTACCAGATCGAGCGCCTGATCCCACGGCACGTCGGTGAGATTGAGGGTCACGTTTCCCTGCACACCGTCGCTGGCCACGACGTTGAGCCCGGACTCCTCGGCAATGATCGACAGCACGTCGCGAACCGGAATATCCTGAAAATTCAGTGTGATGCGGTGCCCGGTGTAGCTGGGCCGCTCCCCCGCCTCGGCACGTTCGATCGTTCCCGCGGCAGCCAGCTCGATCGTCAGACGACGCCCGCTCTGGGTCACCAGCGGCTCCACGGCGTCGGATGCGGAAATGTCGAAAGTCACACCGCCAGCGCTGCGACGCGGCACGATGCGCTGGACACTCGTGCCGAAGTCCCCGACGTCGAGCGTCTGATACTGCTCGTCGGGCAGGACGACACCCGGCAACGTGACCGACACCTGTCGCCCCTGCCCCGACACCTCGGCGGCGACGCCGGCACGGTCGAGTTCCAGTTGCAGCTGTCCGGCGCCGTCCGCGCCGCGACGAAAATCGATCGCGGTGACCCGGGGCTCGGCCGACAGCGTCGTCGGCGCGTCGACGCCTCCGGCGGGCGGGGATGCCGGCGGAGAAGCGTCGGCATCCCCGCCCAGATGGACGACGACCCGATCCGACAGCCGCTCGAGCCGATAGCCGGTCGTCGAATCCAGCTCGAATACCAGGCGCGTGCGGCCCCCCGCTACCAGCACCCTCACACCGCTGACGCCGGCGCTGCCGATGGCGAAGCTCGACTGGGACAGAGCGCTCTGCGTCTGCAGCAGATCCAGCGCCAACCGCGGCGGGGAGTCCGTGCGATAGCCGCGAACTTCCGGGACGCCGCCGACGAAGTCGAGACCCACGTCCAGGCGACCCGCGCCCTGGTCGGTGAAGGTCATCGCGGTCAGGGTGGAGGCCGCCAGGGCGGAGCACGCCATCCCCCACAGAATCAGCGTCGCGATCAAAGCGGCCAAATGCCGTCGAAGAGCCATGAGTTCCCCTGCTACTGTTGCCGCCGGCTGGCACCGTCGGATTCTTGTGGTGCCATTGCCAGACGCTGACGACGCTCCGTCCAGCCCCCCTGGGGACCCCGCACGGTCTCGATCAGCGCCAGTGCGCGCGGCTCGACGTCAACGACCTTCCCGTAATCCCTGCCCAGGTAGTCGCCCTCGAACAGCCGATGGATCCTGCCGTCCGGCGCAGCGACCAGACCCGAGGGGGTGTTCCCCACCGTCAGGGTGCCGACCAGGGTCAGGCTATCGAGCTCGAAGGCTTCCAGGGGCTGGCGTGGACGATCGGCATCGGGCAGCGGCGCACTATCCATCGGATCGACGCGGCCTTCACGCTCGGCCACGAACGGGCTGCGGCGCTGCCCCTGGTGGTAGTCGGCGGTGGCATACTGCGGCATCTGCGGTAGCGCGGCGATCTGCCCCTGGGGCTTGTGCCGCAACGCATCCAGATGCGCCTCCAGCGCTTCCAGGTCGGCATCCTGACACCCCACGAGCAGGCCGCTGCCGATGAGCATCCCGGCCAGAACGAGGCGGTTCGCGCTCACGGCTTTCCCCTCCCCTTGCTGGAACCGACGCCGGGATCGGCCTCCTCCCGATAGCGGTAGGTCTTGGCCAGCATCGACAGCCGGAGCCGATCCTCCATCGGCGTCAGCGTAAAGTCGTGCAGCGTGACGATACGCGGCATGCCCGCGACACGAGCCAGGAACGCGGCGATCTGGTGGAAGTCCCCGCGCACCTGGATGTCGAAGGGCTGCTCGATATAGAACGCCTGCTCGACCGCCGGACGCAACTTGATGCTATCGATATCGAGTTGCTGCTCGCGTGCCGCGTCACTGATGGCATCCAGCAGCGCCGGAACCTCCGCATCGCTTGGCAGCATCTCCAGCACCCGCTGCATGCGGGCCTGCAGCTCGCTCATCTGGCGCTCCATCGCCGGCAGATTGACGGCCTGATAGGAGAGCGTCTCGAAGCGCTGCAGCGCCTGCTGCTCCTGAACCATCAATCGCTGATGCGTTTCCCGGGGCGATGAAGCCAGCAACCACTGCGCGCTCCACAGCGAAGCCAGCAGAAGCGCAACCGCTATCATCACCTGCAGGCCGACAGGCCAGGTGCCGGCCTCCTTGACATCCAGCTCGCGCCACTGGAGCTCACGTAACTGCCGCCACTGTTCGCCGGCCAGGCCGCGAAGGCCGCCCAACCGCCGGAAACTGGCCGTCAGGCGCTTCACGATCCGGCTCCCGCCGCACTGTCATCGACCGGATGCTGGTCGACACTCATGTGGAAGCGCTTGGCCGCCGCCGGGCCCTCGGCGGACTGCACGTCCGAGAGCAGCGGGATATCGAATGCCGGGCTGTCATCCAGCGCCCGCATCTGGTCGGAGACCTGACGGTTGGAAGCCGCCACGCCGCTGAGCTCCAGCCGATCGTTCTTGCGATCCAGCTCGGTGTAATAGACACCGTCGACCAGCGTGGCCGTCAGTTGATCGAGGACGCGAATGGTGAGCGGGCGGCTCGATTGCAGTTCGCCGATCACTTCGATCTGCTTCAGCATGCGCTCCCGCAGCTCGCGGAAATCGCGCATCGCCTGAATGTCGCGGGTGAGGGCGTCGGTATCGCGCTGGATCAGCGCGACCCGGGCCTGCCCCGCGCGTACCAGCGACTTCTCGTGCAGCGAGATCCCCCAGCCGATCAGCAGGCCGACGAGCAGCGTCAGCAGCAGGCCCTGCTTGAAACGACGGGTGCGTTGAACACGACGCCGCTCCCGCCACGGCAGGAGATTGATCTCGATCGTCATGCCATGGCCCGCATGGCGAGGCCGCAGGCCGTGAGCATCGCCGGCGCGTCCGCGGCCAGCGCGCCGACATCCAGCCGCGAATGGATACGCATGTGGTGAAAGGGATTGGCGAGCTTCGCCTCGAGACCGCTCTGGGCACGCAGCCGCTCCGCCAGTCCCGGCAGTGCGCTGGACCCGCCCCCAAGGACGAGACGCCGAACCTGCTGCTGTCCCGCGGAGGTGTAGTAGAGTTGCAACGAACGACCGATGTGCTGAATCAGGGTATCGATGAACGGCAGCAGCACCTGCTGGCGATAGTCGTCGGGCAATCCGCCGCGCTTCTTGGCGCGGCCGGCTTCGTCGAAACTCATGCCGTAACGCTTGCTGATGGCGTCGGTGAGCTGCCGCCCGCCGCAAAGATTGTCCCGGCTGTAGACGATCCGTCCGCCCTTGAGCACATGAAAGGCGCAAAGATTGGCACCGATGTCGACCAGTGCCGTACTGTCGTCATCCGCCTCGGAGTCCCCCAGGGCACGGCAGACCCGCTCGAGGGCAAAGCCCTCCACGTCCACGGCCACTGCCTCCAGCCCCACCGCCTCCATGGTCGAGGTCAGCGTCTCGATATCCTGCAGGCGGCAGGCCACCAGCAGGATCTCCTGCTGGTCCGGGTAACGGGCATGGTGGCCCAGCCGCTGAAAGTCGAAGGCAACCTCGTTGAGGGGAAACGGGACGTGCTTGTCGGACTCCATCTGGATGCGGGCTTCGATCTCCTCGTCGCTGAGCGAGGCCGGAAGCGACAGCACGCGGGTGATGGCGGCCGAATTGGGCACCGCCACCACGGCGCGCCGGGAACGCAGCTGGGCATGCTCGACCGCCCGGCGCAGCGTGTCCACGACCTCGCTCTTGTCGCGAATACGCTTCTCGACGACGGCTCCCTCGCTCAGTGGGCGCACCGCGTAACTGTCGATTCTCAGGCCGCCGGCGTGACGCTCCAACTCCAGCAGCTTGACAGTGGCGGAGGTGATGTCCACTCCGACCAATCCCTGGGAGGATCTTTTCAAGCGCAACACTGTCTCACCTCGCCGGAACTCGAAAATCCTAATCGAAGTTAACGGCGGCCCGATGGGCAACTTGAGACATTTCGTTACACTTATTTCTCGTTGCTTGCAGGAAGCGGCGGGTACGAAACTGGCCCCGGCTCTGTCGCATCCATATAATGCCCCGTTACTGAACCATGTCCGAAGCTAGGGATAGCGGGCACGCACGCGGCCGGACCGCCACCAGTCAAGGATCACCTCTTTTTATGAAGCTTTTTACCCGCTTACTGACGACCGCCTTCTGGCTGCTGCTGTCGCTATGCGCCGGTGTCGTGCTGGCAGTCGTCGGCGCAGGGCTCTACTTTGCCCCTGGCCTGCCGGACGTGCGCCAGCTCCAGAACTACGAGCTTCAGACGCCGCTGCGAATCTACACCGAGGACAACAAGCTGATCGGCGAATACGGCGAGGAGCGCCGCATGCCGATCAGCTACGATCAGATCCCCCAACCGCTGATCGATGCGCTGCTGGCGGCCGAGGATGCCAACTTCTACAACCACCCCGGCGTCGACCCGAAAGGCCTGCTGCGCGCGGCGGTGGAACTGGCCTCCTCGGGAGACATCCAGTCCGGCGGCAGCACCATCACCATGCAGGTGGCACGCAACTACCTGCTGACCCTGGATCAGACGTTCACCCGCAAGATCCGCGAGATCCTGCTGGCGCTGCAGATGGAGCAGATCCTGAGCAAGCCGGAGATTCTCGAGCTCTATGTCAACAAGATCTACCTGGGCCACCGCTCCTATGGCGTCGCCGCCGCCGCCAACACCTACTACGGCAAGCCGCTGACCGATCTGACGCTGCCGCAGTACGCCATGATCGCGGGCCTGCCCAAGGCACCGTCCAGCTTCAATCCGCTGGCCAATCCGGAGCGCGCCCTGATTCGACGCAACTGGATCCTCTATCGCATGCGTCAGCTCGGTTCGATCGACCAGGCTAGCTACGAGCAGGCCGTCAAGGCGCCGATCACCGCCAGCCGCCATGTCGCGCAGTCGGAGATCGACGCGCCCTATGTGGCCGAGATGGCACGCGCCTACGCCGTCGAGCGCTTCGGCGACAAGGCCTATACCGACAATATCCGCATCACCACCACGCTCGACAGTCGCCTGCAGACCGAGGCCCGCAATGCGCTGGTGCAGGGCCTGATCGACTACGACACCCGCCACGGCTGGCGTGGTCCGGAGCAGAAAGACATCCCCCCGAGCCTCGTCGAAGCGCAGGATCGCACCGAGCGGCAGGGCCTGGAAGAAGAGCTCTCGGAGTCCCCGGAGGTCATCCAGACCGCGCGCCAGGCGGCCCAGAGCAGCGAGGCCACCATCGAAGGCGTCGATGGCGATGTCAGCAACTGGCTCAAGGTGCTGGAGCGCACGCCCGCCTACGGCCCCCTTCAGCCGGCCATCGTGACCGAGACCGACGGCAAGCAGATGCGCGTGCTGGATGCCGATGGCAAAGTCATCACCCTGGACTGGGATGGCCTCAAGTGGGCCCGCGTCTACCACAGCGCCAAATGGCGCGGCGATGTGCCCGCCAATGCCGAGGCGATCGCCCAGCGCGGCGACCTGGTCCGGATCCTGAAGAGCGGCGACAGCTGGCGCTTGTCGCAGCGCCCCGGCGCCGAGGGCGCGATCGTCGTGCTCGACCCCCAGACCGGCGCCATCGAAGCGCTGCAGGGCGGATTCAGCTTCGCCGCCAGCAAGTTCAACCGTGCCATCCAGGCGCAGCGCCAGGTCGGCTCCAACTTCAAGCCCTTCGTCTATCTGGCGGCGCTGCAGGAAGGCGGCATGACCGCGGCCACCATCATCAACGACGCGCCGGTGGTGATGTCCCAGTACAGCGGCGACGACTGGCGCCCCGAAAACGCGGAACGCCAGTTCCGCGGGCCGACACGCCTGCGGGTCGGGCTGTACACCTCGCGCAATCTGGTGACCATCCGCGTGCTGCAGTCGCTGGGACTCGACAACGCGCTGAACTTCCTCGAGCGCTTCGGCTTCTCCCGGGATCGCCTGCCGCACGGGCTGTCGCTGGCACTGGGCAGCGCCTCGCTGACGCCGCTGGAGATCGCCAACGCCTACGCGGTGCTGGCCAACGGCGGCTTCCAGGTCTCGCCCTGGTACATCCAGCAGGTCACCCAGGGCAGCCAGAACACCGTGGTCGAACAGGCCAACCCGCTGGTGGCATGCCGCGACTGCGCGCCCGACGCGACCCAGACCGAAGTCGACGGCGAACCGCGCCGCATTGCGCCCCGCGTCGTCGACCCCGATGCGCTCTACATCCTGCGCAGCATCCTGCGGGATGTCATCGAGCGCGGCACGGGCCGCGGCGCGCTGTCGCTCGACCGTGCCGATATCGTCGGCAAGACCGGTACCACCAACGATCAGCGCGACGCCTGGTTCTCCGGCTTCAACAACTCACTGGTCACGACGGTATGGGTCGGCAAGGACGACAACACCACCACCGCGGAATATGGCGCGCAAGCCGCCCTGCCGATCTGGAAGGCGTTCATGGGCCCGGCCCTGAAAGGGACCCCCGAGGTCGTTCCGAAGGCGCCTGACGATATCGTCCAGGCACGCATCGACCCGAAGACCGGCAAGCGCCTGCATGACGATCAGTCCGGCGGCATCAGCGAGATCTTCCGCAAGGACAACCTGCCCGAGTACCAACCTCGGGGTATTCGCCCTGAACTGGAAGATGAGAGCGGTTCGCAAGGCACTGGCACTTTCGAAGCCATCTTCTGATACATTGGTCGGGGCCTCGAGCCCCGACCCATTCGTTCCACACTCGCTCTTCACCGCAACAGGACGTCGCAGCGACGCTGAGAGAGATGTCATGCCCCTGCCTAGTTGCCGCTGGTGGCTGCTGGCCACCTGCCTGATGGCATCGCCGTCACACGCAGAGCTTTTCTACGCGCCGCCGGCACCGGACGAAAATGCGCCCAACTTCAGTGGCAGCGCGGAACTCGGCTACACCAAGCTGACCGGCAACACCAACACCCAGACGCTGCTCGCCAAGGGCCGCCTGACCTGGCTGACCGGCCGCTATACGCATACCTTCCGCGCCGAGACCCGTAGCGTCCAGGACAACGACAACACCACCTCGGAGCGATATCTGGTCGGCGCCCGCGAACGCTATGAGCTGGCGGACAACAACTACCTGTTCGGCTTTGCACGCTGGGAGCGCGATCGATTCAGCGGCTACGACTCGCAGTTCACGACCATTGCCGGTTACGGGCGCCAGCTCCTCGTCGGCCCGACGCACACCCTTTCGGCCGAAGTCGGTCCGGGCTATCGCCGCGACGTCTATGCCGACGACAGCGACGATGACGATGACGACGCTTACGAAGGCGGCAGCAGCGACGATCTGGCGCTGGCCTACGCGGCGCTGGACTATACCTACAACTTCAGTGACGACATCTCCTTCGATCAGGAGCTGTCGGCGGAAGCGACTCACATCAGTGTCACTACCCGTTCACTCTCGTCGATCACGTCGCAATTGAACTCTCACCTCGCGCTGCGCGTCTCCTACGATGCCAGGAGCAACACTCATCCGCCGCCGGGCGCCGAAGCACGCACCGACACCACGACCTCGGTCTCGATTCTCTACGGCTGGTAGCGACGGCGCTGGGTCGCTGGAAAAGGGCCATCGAGCGACGGCTTCGGGTCGCTGTAAAAAGACGGCTTCGGGTCGCTGTAAAAAACGGCTTCGGGGCGCTATATCAGATCGTTGAAAAGCACGATGCCGCCTCGGAGGGCGGCATCGTCGTGATGAGACAGATCAGCAATTACTTGCCGTAGATTTCCCTGACGCTCTTCAGCGGGTAGTGGGCGGGATACGGCTTCTTCGCGACGCCGGACTCCACCGCGGCCTGGGCCACCGCCGCCGGAATCTTCTCCAGCAGCCGCGAATCCACCGGCGTGGGGATGATGTAGCCACGACCGAACTCCAGCGAATCGAGCTCGTAGGCGTCCAGCACCTCTTTCGTCACCGGCTCGCGCGCCAGATCCTTCAGCGCGTGAACGGCGGCGATCTTCATCTTTTCATTGATGGCCGTGGCCCGCACGTCCAGCGCGCCACGGAAGATGAACGGGAAGCCCAGCACATTGTTGACCTGATTGGGGTAGTCGGAGCGCCCCGTGCCCATGATCACATCGCTGCGGGTCGCGCGAGCCACATCGGGGTGAATTTCGGGGTCCGGGTTGGAGCAGGCGAACACGATCGGGTCGGCCGCCATCTTCGCGAGCTGCTCGGGCTTGAACAGATTCGGCCCGGAGAGCCCGACGAAGACATCGGCGCCCTCGATCGCGTCATCCAGCGTGCGCAGCGGCGTCTCGGTGGCGAACTGCGCCTTGTACTGGTTGAGATCACTGCGACCGCTGTGAATGACGCCATTGCGATCCAGCATGAAGATGTTCTCGGCCCGGGCGCCGCATTCGATCAGCAGTTTCATGCAGGCAATGGCGGCCGACCCCGCCCCGAGACAGACGATACGCGCGGTCGCCAGTGTCTTGCCGGCGATGTCCAGGGCGTTGAGCAGGCCCGCGGCGGTCACGATCGCGGTGCCGTGCTGGTCGTCGTGAAACACCGGGATGCTGCAGCGCTGCTTGAGCGCCGCCTCGATCTCGAAGCACTCGGGCGCCTTGATATCCTCCAGGTTGATACCGCCCCAGGTGTTGGCGATGTTGGCAACCGTGTCGATGAAGGCCTGGGCGGAATCGGCCTCGACCTCGATATCCACCGAGTTGATGCCGGCGAAGCGCTTGAAAAGAACCCCCTTGCCCTCCATGACAGGCTTGCTCGCCAGTGGCCCGAGGTTCCCCAGACCCAGGATAGCGCTGCCGTCGGAGACGACGGCCACCAGGTTGCCCTTGCCGGTGTAGAGATAGGCGTTTTCCGGATCCAGCGCGATCTCCCTGCACGGCTCGGCAACACCAGGGCTATAGGCCAGCGACAAATGCTTGGCGGTTTCGGTCGGCTTGGTCAGCTCGACCGACAACTTGCCCGGAATCGGCTTGGCATGGTAATCGAGCGCCGCCTGTCTTTTATCGTCACTCATGGGGAATGTTTCCAAATGAAGGGTGGGATATCTCGGCATCGTCGTGCCATGGAGTCGCGCCAGATTATAGAAAAACGACACCCCACACAACTTTCGCCCTTTTCTCCTCTTTCGCGAATTTTAAGTGCCTGTTTGAATCACTTCGATGCATTTGGCGACACTTATACCTGGGCGCCCAGCCATAAAACATCCCTTATCCATGGTCTCGAACCCAGGCTCCGGCCCGGAAATCCCGCCCCTTCGCGTGTCGAGATCCGGCAATCGCGCACGAAAAAGCCCGCCATGGAGGCGGGCTTCTCGACAACCGATCGGTTCTCGGCGAGACGCGATATCAACCGCGACGAACCGCAGCTCCGAAGCGCTTGTTGAAACGCTCGACGCGGCCACCGGTGGTCGCCTGCTTCTGCTTGCCGGTGTAGAACGGGTGACACTGCGAGCAGACGTCGACGTGGAAGTCTTCGTTGGCCGTGGTGCCGATCGAATGGGTCGCGCCACAGGAACAAGTCGCCGTGACTGTCTTGTATTCGGGATGAATAGACTGTTTCATCGTGAAGCCTCGCTTTGCGGTGTACCGCCACCTGATCTGTTGCCAGGCACCGTACACGGATAGGGAATCGCGGTTCACTCCCGCGCGACCGGCCCGCCTAGAATCCCGTAACCCGCATCGTCTGGCGATGGCAGTATCACGGATAAGAGACGCACCCTACGTCGGAAGGCGGCGCATTTTAGCAGAACTCTTCACGGAGGCCAATTGGCAGATTCCAGCACCGCCCCCGGGAGCGCGACTCCACCCGCGCCTCGGATTCTTCGTATCGCCGTTCCCACGCCGCTGAGGCGACTGTTCGACTATCGCCCCGCGGGTCAGCCCCCTGCCGGCGGTTGGCGCCCGGGTCTGCGGGTCAAGATCCCGTTCGGCCGGCGTTACCTGGTCGGCATCGTGATGGAGTGCGCGATGCAAAGCGAGCTACCGGCCAGCCAGCTGAAACCGATCACGGAGCGCCTCGACGACGAGCCATTACCGGCAGACTGGCTATGGCTCTGCCAGTTCACCGCTCGCTACTATCAACATTCGCTGGGCGATACGCTGCATCACGCCCTGCCCGGGCCGCTGCGCCAGGGGCGACCGCTGGAGGCACGCATTCGCGAGCGGTGGCAGTTGAATCGCCCCGAGGCCGCCGCCCTCGATGCCCTGAGCCGCGCGCCACGCCAACGCGAGCTGGTCCAGCTCCTGGCCCAGCACCGCCATGGCATGATCACTTCCGCCATCACCGCGCAGGGGTACGCTCGTGCCCAATTGCAGGGCCTGCTCGACAAGTCGCTGGTCACCCGCATCAGTGAGCCGCTGACCGCCAGCGAGGGCTGGTCGGGTG
The DNA here is from genome assembly GCF_937921195.1 of uncultured Salinicola sp. NCBI lineage: Bacteria > Pseudomonadati > Pseudomonadota > Gammaproteobacteria > Oceanospirillales > Halomonadaceae > Salinicola > uncultured Salinicola sp. The sequence goes on along the minus strand of NZ_CALFQK010000102.1, from coordinate 5,524 downwards.
CGCTGCTCGCCGAACCGGCCCTGCCGCTCAACCGGGAACAGGCCGCCGCGCTCTCGGCGCTTCACGAAGGGCTGGACCGCTTCCACCCCTGCCTTCTCCACGGCGTGACGGGGAGCGGCAAGACGGAGGTTTACCTGCAACTGATCGAGGCCGTGCTGGGCCAGGGCCGCCAGGCGCTGGTACTGGTGCCCGAAATCGGCCTGACGCCGCAGACCCTGTCGCGCTTCCGCAAGCGCTTTCGCGCACCGGTCGTGGCGCTGCACTCGGGCCTCACCGACCTGGAGCGCCTGGATGCGTGGGAAGCCGCCCGCAGCGGACGCGCCCCCATCGTCATCGGCACCCGCTCCGCCATCTTCACGCCGCTGGCGCGACCCGGGGTGATCATCGTCGACGAAGAGCACGACGGCTCATTCAAGCAGCAGGATGGATTGCGCTACCACGCCCGCGACCTGGCCATGGCCCGCGCGCACCGCGAGGGCGTGCCGATTCTGCTGGGCAGCGCCACTCCGTCGCTGGAGAGCCTGGCCCAGGCGCGCAGCGGACGCTATCGACACCTTCGTCTGACCCAGCGGCCCAGCCGCCACGCCCCGGCCAAGCTCGAACTGGTCGACCTGCGCGGGCGACTGCGCCAGGGCGGGCTGATTCCGCCGGTGATCGACGCCATCCGCCAGGCGCTGAAAGCCGAGGGGCAGGTGCTGGTATTCATCAACCGGCGGGGGTTTTCGCCGTCGCTGGCGTGTCATCAATGCGGCTGGATCGCCGAGTGCCGCCACTGCGACTCACGCATGACGCTCCATCGCCAGCCGCCGCGCCTGGTCTGCCATCACTGCGAGCACCAGACACCCCAGCCGGACGCCTGTCCGAGCTGCGGCAGCGCCGACCTGCGACCGCTCGGCGCCGGCACCGAGCGCAGCGAGGAGACTCTCGCCACCCTGTTCCCCGACACGCCCGTCTACCGCATCGATCGCGACAGCACACGACGCAAGGAAGCCTTCGACCAGGTGTTGACCGAGATCCGGCGCGGCGAACCGAGCCTGCTGGTGGGAACCCAGATGCTGGCCAAGGGCCACCATCTTCCCCACGTGACGCTGGTCGTCGTGGTCAATGCCGACGCCGGCCTATACGCCAGCGATTTTCGCGCACTCGAGCAGAGCGCCCAGTTGCTGGTCCAGGTGGCCGGTCGTTCCGGTCGCGCCGACCGGGCCGGGCGCGTTCTGGTCCAGACGCTGCATCCAGACGACCCCAACCTGCGGCTGCTGGCGGATAGCGGCTACGATGCGCTGGCCTACCAGATGCTCGAGGAGCGGCGCCTCGCCGGCCTGCCACCCTACCGCTATCTGGCGCTGGCGCGTTTCGAGGCGACTCGCGAGGAGGACGCCCGCCAGGCAGCGGAGGCTGCCGGTGACGCCGCCCGCCAGTGGCTCGGCGAACGCCAGTCGGCGGTTCACTGCCTGGGCCCGGTGCCCGCACCGATGGAGCGCCGCCAGAATCGCTATCATGTCCAGCTGATGCTCTCCGCGGAAAAACGCAGCGCGCTGCACGAAGCGAGCGCCTGGCTGGTCGGCTGGATGGAGAGCGCGGCCTCGCGTCGTGTCCGCTGGTCGCTGGATATCGATCCGATGACGTTGAGTTGACGCCGTAAGCCGTAAGCCGTAAGCCGTAAGCCGTAAGCCGTAAGCCGTAAGCCGGGATACAACCACCTTTCGAGCCGGAATCGGATGGTTTCGCTGTTCTTACAGCTTAAAGCTTCTAACTTATAGCTCCCGAAGGGACTAGGGTTTAAAGCCTCGCCCCAATCGCCGATAATGGCCGCCTTTTTCCAGCGTCGTGGCAGCAGGCTCACGACGTCCAGATCTGCGCAACCCCGCGCCGGACCGGGCCGAAAGCCTCGATCCCAGGCCCCACGACGACGAAGTAGCCAATGAAAGAGACGATTACCCAACTGCTAGACGCCGCCATCGCCAAGTTGCAGCAGGCCGGCGATCTACCGGCGGGCGTCGCCCCCGCGATCAAGGTCGACCCGACACGCGACAAGGCCCACGGCGACTACGCCTCCAATCTTGCCCTGGTGCTCGCCAAGCCGGCAGGGCTCAAGCCCCGCGACCTGGCCGACAAGCTGGTAGCGGCCATCCCCGCCAACGAGGTGATCCGCAAGACCGAGATCGCCGGCCCCGGATTCATCAATTTCTTCGCCGCGACCGATGCGATCGCGGACATCGTCAGCCAGATCCTGGATGCCGGCGACACCTTCGGCCGCAGCCTGATCGGCGCGGGAGAGAAGGTGCAGGTCGAGTTCGTCTCCGCCAACCCGACCGGGCCGCTGCACGTCGGCCATGGCCGTGGCGCCGCCATCGGCGACTGTCTCTGCCGCTTGCTGGAGGCGACCGGCTTCGACGTCACCCGCGAGTTCTATTACAACGACGCCGGCGCACAGATCAACAACCTGATGCGCTCGGTTCGCGCCCGCGCCCTGGGACTCGGTCCCGATGACGAGGAGTGGCCCGAGGATGGCTATCGCGGCGACTATATCGCCGACGTCGCCCAGGCCTACCTGGCCGGCGAAACCGTGACCGCCGATGACCGCGAGGTCACCGCCAAGGCCGACCCGCAGGACGACGACGCCATTCGCGCTTTCGCGGTCGCCTATCTGCGCCGCGAGCAGGACCTGGATCTCAAGGCATTCGGGGTCGAGTTCGACGTCTATTTCCTGGAGTCCTCGCTCTACGCCGAGGGCCGGGTCGAGGAGACGGTCGAGGCGCTGGTTGCCGGGGGCCACACCTATGAAGCGGACGGCGCCCTGTGGCTGCGCACCACCGATTTCGGTGACGACAAGGACCGGGTGATGCGCAAGCGCGACGGCGACTACACCTATTTCGTGCCCGACGTCGCTTACCACTACAACAAGTGGCAGCGCGGTTTCACCACCGTGATCGACGAGCAGGGTGCCGACCACCACTCCACCGTCACCCGCGTGCGCGCCGGCCTGCAGGCGCTGGAAGTGGGCATTCCGCAGGGCTGGCCGGACTACGTGCTGCACCAGATGGTGCTGGTGACCCGCTCCGGGGTCGAGGTCAAGCTTTCCAAGCGCGCCGGCAGCTACGTCACGCTGCGCGATTTGATCGACGAGGTCGGCCGCGATGCCACTCGCTATTTTCTCGCCGCCCGTCGCGCCGACTCCCAGCTCACCTTCGACATCGACCTGGCGCGTTCGCAGACCAACGACAACCCGGTCTACTACATCCAGTACGCCCACGCCCGAGTCTGCAGCGTGCTGCGCAAGGCCGAAAGCGACGGCCTCGCCTTCGACCATGCCATCGCGATGGCCAACCTGGAGCGCCTCGATGCCGCACAGGAGAAGGCGCTGATGAATCGGCTGGCGCGCTATCCCGATATCGTCGAACGCGCAGCCCGCGCCCGCGAACCGCATCAGATCGCGCAGTATCTGACCGAACTCGCCAGCGATTTCCACACCTGCTACAACGCCCAGAAAGTCATGGTCGACGATGCCGAGCTGCGCAATGCGCGGCTGGCGCTGGGTCTGGCGACACGCCAGGTCATCGGCAATGGATTGGCGCTGCTCGGCGTCAGCGCCCCGGAGGAGATGTAAACCATGGCACGCCGCCCCGCTCAGAGCAGTCGCTCGTCCTCTTCTCGCCCTTCACCCAAGGGCGCGACCACCAAGTCCCGTCCGCGCGCCTCGAGCAGTGGCGGCGGTCTAAGCGGCATCCCTGGCTGGCTGTGGGCCATCGCCGGCCTGATCGCCGGCTTCGCCCTCTCGCAGTACCTGGATCGATCCTCGCCGGAACCGGTGGCGGCCGTCGTGCCCCGACCGACATCCAACCAGACCGCCACCGGCGGCAACGCCCAGGGCACCGATGGCGCCGCCAGCGGCACCGCCACTCCCCAGCAGCCTGCGACACCCACCTTCGAGTTCTACACGCTACTGCCGGAAACGGAGGTCATCGCTCCCAACAGCGATAGCTCGTCGCCCGAGCCGACCGCCAAGACGACCCAGGAAGCCGCGGCCGACGATGCCGCGAACCAGACCAAGCAGCCAACGCCCAGCGGCGGCCGCTACGTCCTGCAGGCCGCCTCCTTCCGCGACCTCGGCGATGCCGAACGCCTCGCCAACCGGCTCAAGGACTTCGGCCTGCTGGCCAAGATCACCGACGTTCGAGCCAATGGCGATCAGCTCTGGCACCGGGTCCAGGTCGGGCCCTACGAGGACAAGCGCGAGCTATCCCGCGCCCAGGACCTGATGGTGACCCAGGGCATCGAGCCGCTGTTGCTGCGCCTGCAGAACTAAGCGCTACAGCTCGCACCACCGCTACAGCTCGCATCACCGCGCCTGCAGCCAGACGGCCGACATCGCCTGTCGGCCGTTTTTGGTGACGGATTCCGAGCGAAATTCACGCGCGCCATGCGACCTCCGGTAGCCATCGCCACGCGCCAGGCACTCGTTGCCGGAAACCGCCGCTTGATTTCCCCCCCTTCCGCCCGCACCTCTCGATTCATGCCGCATCGCGTCTTGCGTTCTTTCGTTTCAGACGAGCACCGTCGACTGCGAACGCGATCGCACCCGTTTTTCGGCGCCGCCGGCAGCACCGGGCGGCGCGCCACTGGGAGTCAAATGCATGACCACAATCGTATCCGTGCGCCGTGGCGACCAGGTCGCCCTGGCCGGTGATGGCCAGGTATCGCTGGGCAACACGGTAATGAAAGGCAACGCCAGCAAGGTCCGCCGCCTCCATCGCGGCCAGGTTCTGGCCGGTTTCGCGGGCGGCACTGCCGATGCCTTCACCCTGTTCGAGCGCTTCGAGGCGCAGCTGGAGAAGTATCAGGGCCATCTGACCAAGGCAGCCGTCGAGCTGGCGAAGGAGTGGCGTACCGATCGCGCGCTGCGCCGCCTCGAGGCGATGCTCGCCGTCGCCGACAAGACGGCGTCGCTGATCATCACCGGCAACGGCGACGTGGTCGAGCCCGAGCGCGGTATCATCGCGATCGGCTCCGGCGGCCATTTCGCCCAGGCGTCGGCGAGAGCACTGCTCGAGAATACCGAGCTCGGCGCCCGCGAGATCACCGAGAAATCACTCAACATCGCCGCCGACATCTGCGTCTTCACCAATCACCAGATCACGCTCGAAGAGCTGTAACGAGGTCATCCCCATGTCCCAGAGTCTTTCCCAGAACGGCACGGTGCAGGAGACGGCCGCCACCCAGCCGGCGCTGACCCAGTCTTCGATGACGCCGCGTGAGATCGTCCACTCGCTGGACCAGTACATCATCGGTCAGCACGACGCCAAGCGGGCCGTCGCCATCGCGCTGCGCAATCGCTGGCGCCGGATGCGCCTCGACGAAGACATGCGCGGCGAGATCGTGCCCAAGAACATCCTGATGATCGGACCGACCGGCGTCGGCAAGACCGAGATCGCACGTCGCCTGGCCAAGCTGGCCGGGGCGCCGTTTCTGAAGGTCGAGGCGACCAAGTTCACCGAAGTGGGCTACGTCGGTCGCGACGTCGAGT
>NZ_CALFQK010000101.1:0-11673 GCF_937921195.1 uncultured Salinicola sp. | reverse complement strand
GGAGCCGGATGCGTCGCGGTCCGTCTGGGATGCCGGCACGACGATGGCGCCGCCCTGCAGCGCCGCCGTCTCGGCTTCATAGACGACGTAGCCGGGCGTCGCGTCCTCGATCAGGACTTCCAACTGGTCGATGTTGGGGCCGGTGTTGGTGATTGCCTGCAGTCGGACCGAGTTGGCGCCGGCCAGCAGTTCGGCCGGGATGTCCAGCGTCTGCCAGGTGTTCCAGGCCGCGTTGCCGCTGACGCCGACGGGCGGTGCGAAGGCGAAGATCCCCACGCTCACGTCGTTGACGAAGACCTCCAGCGGCCGGTTCGCCGTTCCCCCATTGGCGTAGCGAACCCTGAGTACGGCATCGCCGGCATCGGCGGCACTCACATCGACGTCGAAGGTGATGAAATCGGCGGTCGTCGAGCCGAAGTCGGCGTAGCCCCCTGTGATGCCGTCGCTATAGTCGGTGTTGCCATCCAGACCGTAGGCGCCCGGCCGGATGCCGTAGGGCGGATTGGTGGGGCTGGGTTCCGGCGTATCCCCGTCACGAATCACGATCTGGGCGCCGGCTCCGGAGGCGATGACGGCCTGGGACTCGTCCTCGGCCTGGATCGTGGCAATGGTGGTCAAGTCGCCATCCCCTTCACCGGGATCGATGATATCGCCAGGCATGGGATCCAGGCGTATGACCTGGCTCTCGCCCGTGCTGCGATTGAGGGTCATGAGGTAGAGCTGACCGGTGAGCGGGTTCTCGATGATATCCAGCGGATCGACGTACTTGATGACGTTGCCGTCCACATCGCGCAGTACGTTATCGGTCGATACGTTGCCGTTCTCGTCCAGCGATATCCAGCGGATGTCGTCGCCCCCGGAGTACTCGACGAACAGCAGGCTTCCATCCAGCGTGGCGCCGAAGACGTTGCTGGTGTACTCGATCGCACCGTTGGGCGAGCGATTGGTCCCCAATGAGTAGGCGTCGTCGATCCGGTAGTTGCTGTCGGGATTGGTGCCGACGGCGTAATCCCCCGTCTCGTTGGGATCCTTGCCGGCGCTGGGGTTGCCGCCGTTGAGGATATATTCATCGTGCAGCGGGTTGGGATGTCCGTAGTAACCGCCCTGCTCCACCCGGAACAGCCAGTCGTCCTCGATCCCCACGTTGATCAACCCCTCGTTGTAGGCGGTCGATGGATCGTCCGGTGTGGTACCCCCGGCCGCGGAGCCGTTGGTCGGCGCGTACAGGTTGCCGTTGGAGTGCCAGACCATATCGTAGGCATTGCGGATGCCGGTGGCATAGACCTTGAGCACGGCGTCCGAGGCGAACGGGTCGTAATATTCGATCAGTACGTTGCCGTTGGCGTCCTGCATCGTCGCGGTGCCGTCCTCGGCAAAGACCAGATACTGGCCGCCCCCCATGTCGATGGGACCGTTCTTGAGATCGCCGTCGTCATCCTCGTAGCGGGTGTTGGAGCCATCCGTCGGCAACGGCTCGGTCGACACGTCGAAGCCGCCCGCCGGCGCATCCCGGTAGGGATCGATCTCAAGTATGCCGGCGTTCAGAAGCCGCTCGGGCCGGTTGCCCCAGGCGCTGTCGTCACCGCCCATGGCGGTATTGGCGCCTTGAGAGACATACAGCAGGTAAGGCGGCACGTCGGGATTGGTCTCGGCGTCGAATGCCGGATTGGCATGGAACACCAGGCTATTGGTGACATGATCACCGTTGGAGCGCGGCAGGCCGTTGATGTAGGTTTCCGCCGCGCCGGAGAAGGTCGCGTCGGTATCGTCGATCGTGATCTTGCTGACCCGCCCGCTGAAATCCGGCACGCCGTTGTCGCGCCCGGTCAACGGGATGGGGTAGTTGTCGGTCACCCACAGCACATTGGGATCGGTGGGGTCGAAGGTCAGACTGACGATGCCCCGGGCTCCGGCATCGGTCTGGAAATAGTCCAGCGCCAGGGTCTGCTCGTTGGAGAGCCCACCGGTCATCGGATCGACGTCGAACCGCTTGATCTCGCCGCCCAGGGTCGATACGTAGATCTTGGAGTAATCGGGAGACATGGTGATGGAGCTGAACAGATAGGCGCCGTCCTCGGCCCCGTTCAACTCCACGTTGGTGTCGAAGGCCACCTCGCTATCCTGGACGGCGGGTTCGCCTCCTGTGACGAACGTCGTGGTCAATTTCTGGAATTCCCGGGTGGGTGCGCTGGGATCTTCGTTGTCGCCGCGATCCTGGAATCCATCGATCACCAGCGTGTAGCTGGTGTACTCGTCCAGCTCCTCCACCGGCGAGATGGTCAGAGAATCGAAGCCGCCAGTGGTGTTGATGTTGAAGGCCACCGCTTCGCCGGTAACGGTGTTGAAGAGCTTCACCGAACCGTCGTTGAGGCTCTCCAGCAGCGCACCGCCGCGCCCCTCGACGACCGAGATACCGATGAAGAAGTCGGAGGTGGGGTCGATGCCGACCGGCTGGGTGCCATCGTCGGCCTGGAGATGAACCTCCACCTGCTGCTGCCCCACCCCGGCCACCGCCCTGGGGTCGGTGAAGTACGCATAGTCCGCCGGCGCTTCACGATCGTCGCCGGGGGTCAGATCCGGCAGCGACTGAATCTCGATGTACTGGATCTCGGTGTTGTCGCTGCCCACGCCGATCGAGTCCAGGGTGAGCCGGCCATCGGTCACCTGGACGATCCGCGTGACCAGGCTGGAGCGGTAACCGTCGCTGTCGTTGGTCGGATCGCCGTCCGCCGGGAAACCGTCCGGTCGCATCGAGGCGAAGGGCGTGTTGAACGCGTCGCCCTCGGCGTTGATGAGGTTGACGCTGTCGTAGGCGCCACCACTGTCGCCGATGGAGATCGTGACCTCGTAGTAGCCATCCTCCAGTTCGATCTCCCAGCCGGCGGCCTGGCTGTAACCGGGCTTGTCGAAGCCGGCATAGGTCGCCTGCAGCGGGTCGACATCGGGCAGCGCGCCGCCGCGATTGCCGAGGGCATCGCCGTCCTGCCCGGCGATCGCCATCGGCGTCGTGCCGTTGGCGGTTCCGTCGGCAATCGATGCCGCGGTTACCCAACCGTACCGGACCGTCTGCCCGTCGACCTGCAGCGACTGCTGCCCGAACGCCTGCCCCGTATCGGCAACGTAGCCCTCCGGCGTCGACGTCCCACTGGGCTGGAAGTTGATCTTGACCTCGAAGCGCTCTCCCGGCTCCGGGACCGGATCGCCGCCGCCGTCCGGCAGCGTGCGAATCGACAGATTGTCGATATTGGGTCCGATATTGCCGATGTTGGACAGCCTGACCACGTTGTCGCCGGCGCCGAGATCGATCTCGACCGTGGTCTCCGTCCAGTTTTCCCACCCCGCGCTACTGAGGCCCGTCGAGGCGAAAGCGATCGTCCCCTGGGTCTCGCCGTCCACCGATAGCGCCATCGGGCGGTCGTTCACGCCGCTTGCCGCATAGCGAATCGTCAGCAGATAAGTGCCCGCCTCGGCGACGTAGACCGTGAAAGAGCCCGCGTCACCCACCTGCGAGCCCATGTCCAGATAACCGCTACCGGTAAAATCGCCCCACAGACGATCGGTCCCGCCACCGCTCGGCTCGGGGTTGCTGGCGTCGCGAACCACGGTGTCGGCGGCGGAGGAGCCATCGTCGATCCCCAGCGCTTCCCCTTCGATCGACAACACCAGCGTGGGATCCACCGGGAGCGCTTCGACATAGTCGAAGCTGATCTGGTCGATGTTGGGGCCATTGGGCACACCGCCCTGCGCTGCCGAGGGCAGTGTCAGGGTCAGCGTGTTGTCTGCCTGCGCGAGCGGTACCGATACGCTGACCTCGCTCCAACTGGTCCAGGAACCGGTCGGCGGAAACGACACCAGGGTCGGCTCCGCACCGTTGACCGACACCAGCAGTGGGCGATCGCCCGTGCCGCCGTTGACGTAACGAATGGTGGCGGCGTAGATGCCGACGTCATCCGGTGCGACCTGGAAGGTGACCGCATCCCCCGCGTCGGTGCCGAAATCGACATAGCCGCCGCCCAGGGCCCCAGCCCCCACATTGCCGAGCGCATCGGGGTGCTCGCTATCGACGACCCGGGTCAGCGAGCTGCTGCTGCTGGCGCCGCTGTCGATGATGGAGACCAGGTCGGGGTCTTCCGCCTGGATCACCAGCGACGTCGGCGCCTCGTCCGCGGCTATCGCCGTCAGCGTCAGACTATCGATATTGGGGCCGCCCCCCACCTGGTTCTGGAGGCGGATGACATTGGCACCGCTGTCCAGGGTCAACGTCAGCTTGGCGTGCTGCCATGTCTCCCATCCCCCGGTACCCGAGCCGGTCGACGGAAAAGCCAGGCTACCCTGTGCGACGCCATCGACGAGCACCGACATCGGACGCGAGGCGCCGCTGGCGCCGCTCCCGGCATATCGGACGTCCAGTTCGTAGGTGCCGGCCGTCTCGACCTCAACCTCGAAATAGGCCGCGTCCCCGACCTGCCCCCCCATGTCGAGATAGCCCGGGCCACTCGAGCCGTCCCACAACCCATCGGGCCCGGCAGCCGCCGTGGTTTCGGGGTTGGCCGGATCGCGAACCACGCTATCGGCGACCGAGGCGCCATCGTCCGGGATCAGCGATTCGCCCTGCAAGGTGAAAACGTCGCCCGACCACCCCTGCTCGTTGACGATCTCGATCTCGGTCGACTGTTCGCTCCCCGCCAGCAGCTGACCGCTTGCGTTCTGCGCATCCAGCAGCAGGTTGGTCACCCCCCGCTCCAGGTCCGAAGGCAAGATGAACCGGTAGGGACTCTCGGTGGCCGACAGTTCACTCGGGTTGCCCGCGGAGTCGGTGACCGTCAGGGAGATCGCGGCAACGTCGCTGGCGACGAAACCGCCGCTGTCGATGGGTGTCACCTCGAGCCGATGATTCTCGCCAAGGAGGGCGCGAGTGATGGCTGCACCCTGAGCCAATGACTCGACGACGGCTCCGGTCTGGGCATCGATGACGGATAACGTGAACATGTATGGAGCCCCTACGCATTGTGATGGTGGTTATATGGCGAGCCAGGGATGACCGAAGCTCGCCAGGCGCATGCAGACACGATGCCGGCGCCCCGTATGGGTACTGGCGGGAAATTCCTGTCGTAGTGGTATGAACGACGAAACTCAGGACCAAAGTCTTATCGGTCGCAAGCTATCGCTTCTGGCTGCCGGCGCAAAGTTGAAACTTCTCAAACTGCCAAAACGAGTTTGACGAGCAAGCGCTCCCGATCGCATTGAGCTCGATCTATTTCCGACACGATTTCATCGACTTGCCGAAGCGTTCCCTTTCCCCCATAAGAGACAAATTTACATAAAATTTCAACGCTGATAAATATCAGACCCCAGCATTAAACCGCCACATCGAATAGTCATTACAACTGCGCAAACCGTCTTTAATGCGTCTCTCCATTTTTACTGGACCCGGTTTTCCGCCGGCGTCGCATAAAACGGACGCGCTCACAAAAATCGATTTAAAAACAATAGCAAAAACCCACACCCAGGATCAGCGCGTCAAACCGTAGGGAGAGACGGCAGTCAAAAACACGCTTGTAAACTTCTTCACAATTTCCGCATGCTGAAAGTCTCAACAGCGTTCGACGCCACTTTCCGAAATGATGTCACAAGAGACAGAACCGTGGCCAAACCCGACGAAAAGACCGATCTGCAAAAGGCGCTTTCCAATAGTCGCCGTGCTTTTCTTTTCATCTTGCTATTCAGCCTGTTCATCAACTTGATGATGCTCGCGCCATCGATTTATATGCTGCAGGTTTATGATCGAGTCATCACGACGCGCAGCCCCGAAACTCTGATGATGTTGACGTTGGTCGTGGTGTTTCTGTTTGTCGTGATGGGCTCGCTGGAGCTGGTGCGCTCGCGAATCCTGGTCCGGGTCGGCAACCGGCTCGACATGCAGATCAACGAGCGCCTCTATCAGGCCACGTTCAAGCGGGCCTTGCTGGTACCGGGCAAGCCCTCGGCCCAGCCCTTCAACGACTTGACGACGTTACGCCAGTTTCTGAGTGGAAACGGTTTGTTCGCCTTCTTCGATGCGCCCTGGATACCGGTCTACATCGCCATTCTGACGCTGTTCCATCCGTGGTTCGGGATCTTCGCCACCGTCGCCGCCTGCGTGCTGCTGGTGCTGGCCTGGATCAACGAGAAGAGCACCCAGTCGCTGCTGAACGAGGCCAACCGGGAGCACGTCCAATCCCAGGACCTGGCCCAGAGCAACCTGCGCAATGCCGAAGTTCTCCAGGCCATGGGGATGCTGCCCCATCTGCTCGCCCGCTGGCGGGACAAGCACCACGACTATCTCATCAACCAGTCCCGCGCCAGCGACCGGGCCGGTGTGCTCAGCAATGTATCGAAAACGCTGAGGGTCATGTTCCAGTCGCTGATTCTGGGGCTCGGCGCCTATCTGGTGATCGAGGGCAGCCTGACGGGCGGCATGATGATCGCCGGCTCCATCCTGATGGGTCGTGCCCTGGCGCCCATCGACCAGATGATCGGTGGCTGGAAAGGCTTCGTCGCGGCACGCACGGCGCACGCCAGACTCCAGGCGCTACTCGTCGCGGTGCCCGCGGAACCCCAGCGCATGCCGCTGCCACCGCCAGTCGGGCGGCTGGCGCTCGAAGCGGTCACGGCGGCCCCGCCCGGCGACACGCAACCGACACTGTGGGAGCTCAGCCTGACCGCCAACCCCGGCGAACACATCGCCATCGTCGGACCCAGTGCCGCGGGAAAGTCGACGCTCGCCCGGGTCATGCTGGGCGTCTGGCCCGCCCAGAGCGGCTGCGTCAGGATCGGGGGGACCGATATCGGTCAGTGGCCAAGAGAGCGGCTGGGCCCTTTCATCGGCTATCTGCCGCAGGACGTCGAGCTGTTCGACGGCAGCATCAGCGAGAACATCGCGCGCTTTGGCGACATCGACCCGGCGCGCGTCATCGAGGCGGCGCAGAGGGCCGGCGTACACGACATGATCCTTCGCCAGTCCGACGGCTACGACACCCGGATCAGCGGCACCGGTGGCGTACTCTCCGGCGGGCAGCGACAACGCCTCGGTCTGGCCCGGGCCCTGTATGGCAATCCCGTTCTGGTCGTCCTCGACGAGCCGGACGCCAATCTCGACGCCAGCGGAGAGCGCGCGCTGCTGCACTGTCTGCGGCAGCTCAAGGACCAGGGCACCACGGTATTCATCATCAGCCATGCGCCCGCCATTCTCGACCATGTCGATCGCGTACTCGTGCTGCAGGAGGGCCGCATGATCTCCTGCGCCCCGCCGCGGAAGGCGGCGACGCCAGCCCCGGACGCTTCACGCCAGAGTGACGCTCCCGTTCACTCGATCCGGATGCGCGCCCGCGGCAAGGCCGGCGACTCACACTCCTACCCACCCCTGGCACCGGAGCCGCCGACGCCATGACGACTGCCTCCTCCTCACCGATGACACTCGGCGCTCCCAAGCCCCAGTTGCCGACCAGCGACGACGCCAGCCGTCGCTGGGGCCTGGGGATCCTGGTGTTCGCGCTTGGCGGCTTCGTGCTCTGGTCGCTGACGGCCGACCTCGCGGTCGCCGTCGTGGCGCCAGGGTCGGTCGCCGTCGAGACCTCGACCAAGAAGGTCCAGCACTTCGAAGGCGGTATCGTCCAACGCATCCTGGTCGGGGATGGCGATCGAGTCGAGGCGGGCGACCCCTTGATCGTGCTCGACGATACCCAGCCGCTGGCCAAGCTCTCCATCGCCGAATCGGAATACCGCATCGCGCTGGCCAGCGAGGTGCGACTGCTGGCCGAACAGAGCGACCGCGATTCACTGACATTCCCCGCTATCCTGCTGGGCGACGTCTCGCCCCGGGTGGAGGCCGTGGTCGATGTCCAGAAGCGGCTGTTCCAGGTTCGTCGCCAGTCGCTCAAGGATGCCCTCTCCGCACTCGACGAGAAGGCCCACCAGATGCAGGAGCAGATCTCCGGACTCGAGCGACTGCGACAGGTGAACCAGTCCAAGATCAACTCGCTGGCCGGAGAAGCCGCCGACTACCGCACGCTGTTCAAGGAGGGGCTGGGAGACAATCAGCGCCTGCGCGAGCTCGAGCGCCAGGTGCTCCAGTACCAGGGAGAGAACGCGCAGCACGCTGCCGAGGTGGCGCAGTTGCGCTCGCAGATCAGCGAGAACGGTTTTCAGAAGGAGATTCGCCTGCAGGAGTACCACCAGGGTGTGGGCGAGGACCTCAAGGAGGTGCAGTCCCAGGTCACGGACGCCGAGGAGCGGGTGACCGCCCTGCGCGATCAAGTGCAGCGGACCGCCATCGTGGCCCCCGTCTCGGGCACCGTCGTTGGCTTGCAGGTCCACACCCAGGGGGCGGTCATTCGTTCCGGCGACACGATCATGGAGGTCGTCCCGGCGAACGAGGCCTTCGTCATCGAGGCGAGAATTCCCGATCGCGACATCGACAACGTCCACGCCGGCCAACCCGCCGAGATTCGCTTCAGCGCCTTCAACCAGCGCCTCTCCAACGTCATCGAGGGCGAGGTCGCCCATGTCTCGGCGGATAGCTTCGAAGACGAGGCGACGCGGACGCACTACTACAAGGCACGCATTCGGGTGACCGACCTGGGGCATGCCAAGATGACCTCGTCGATGCAACTGCTGGCCGGCATGCCGGCCGAGGTGATGCTGAAGACAGGGGATCGCACCTTCGCCAGCTACATGTTCAAACCGTTCAGCGACATGCTGGCACGAGCGATGCGAGAAGAGTGATGCCGTCAATTCGACCCTGGATCCTGACCGGCTGCCTGGCGGCTCTGGCCACGCCGTCATATGCCCAGCCGCTGGAGATCACGCCGCCGACGAACGCATCGATCGCCGCCTCCCCGGCCCCGCTGCCGTCGCTGCCGCGCCTCGTCGCCCTGGCGCTGAGCTACGACAGCGGCCTGCAGAGCCAGCGCCTCGACAGCCAGTCGGTGGCCCAGGAGGTGCCGATGGCAGAGGCCGGACTACGCCCGAGACTCGACGCCACCGCCGCTTATCGATACACGGATGCCGACAACATCTACACCGACAACCCCGACGACTATCCGGACGAAGTCTACGACGACCGTGTTGCCGGCAAGACCCGGGATACCAGTTGGGAGCTGCGCATGACGCAGCCGCTGTTCAGCCTCGAGCGCTGGCGTCGGGTCGGCAAGGCCCAGGCACAGCTGGACGCCGCGACACTGCAGGTCGCCGTCGCCGAACGGGACCTGGCGGTCAAGGTCGTCGAGACCTACCTCGATGCCTACCAGGCGTCGCGCAAGCTGGGCCTGCTGATCGCGCAGCGTGAATCGCTGGTGCTCCAGCAGCGTCAGGCACAGCGCGCCTACGATCTCGGCATCGGCGACCGCATCAACCTGCTGGAGTCCCAGTCGCGCCTGGACCAGGCGATTGCCGACCAGACCTCGGCGGAGAACGATCTGGCCAACGCCTCGAGCGATCTCGAGCGACTGACCGGGATGCCACTGGTATTCGATCCGGTGCTGATCGATACGCCGGAGAGTCTCGTCATCCCGCCGGAATCCATGCCGCTGGAGAGCTGGCTGGCGCTGACCGGGGATAACGTCCAGGTCCAGCTGGCCGCCGAGCGTCAGCGCGTCGCCAGGATCGACACCGACGTGCGTCGCGCCTCCCGCTATCCCGAGCTCAACCTGGTCGTCGGCTACAGCGATGTCGACAGTAACGATGCGCTGCGCACCAGCAGCGACCTGACCGCCAGCGTGGAGATGAACCTGTCGCTCTACCAGGGGGGATACACGACCGCCAGCATCCGCCAGGGGGAACTGACGGCGCTCGCCGGCACGGCATCGGTAGAGAACGAGAGTCGTTTGGCCAAGCAGGAAGTCCGCAAACGCTTGAGAAGCATGCAGGGCGACCTGCGCCAGATCGAAGCCCTGCAGCGCTCGGTGGAATCAGGAAGCCTGTTCCTGCAGGCGGCGATTCGGGGTGAGTCGCTGGGCTTGAGGGACCTGGTCGACGTGCTCGACGCCCGCTCTTCGCTCTACGACCTGCGCATCCGCTTCGTCGAGACGCTGTGCCTCTATCTCAAGGATCGCACCTATCTCGACGCGGCCGTCGGCCAGCTCGACACATCGACCCTGACGGATGTCGCCGGCATCCTCTCCCGCGTCGAGCAGACCGGTGCACCCGCCACCGCGGTGCCGGCCAATGGTTGATCCCGGCCATCGACGCCACTTGGCAATACCTGCCATGAGCCATCCTCATCAAACGAGAGAGGAGCCTGCGTTAACATCATGGTGACTCACGGCAACCAACGACAACGACAAAGAGAAGGCGAGAACGATCATGACCAATCCACTGAGAAGAGGCCTGGCCGGACTGGCACTGTTCGGTGCCACCGCTGCCTCGGCCGCCTTCGTACCCATGGCCCAGGCCGAGGATCCGATCGTCGTGGGGGGACTCAATTACACTGAACACTTGATTCTGACCACTGCGACCACCGATCTGCTTGAAGCCAATGGCTACGAGGTCGAGCAGCGGGACGGCATGGGTACCAGCGTTTTACGCCAGGCCCAGGAGAATGGGCAGGTCGACCTCTACTGGGAGTACACAGGCAACTCCGTGATCCTGTTCCACAAGCAGGAGCAGCCTGCGGATGCCGCCGCCACCTATGCCGCAGCCAAACGGCTCGACGCCGAGCAGGGGTTGGTCTGGCTCGAGTCCTCCGATACCAACAACACCTATGCGCTGGCGATGCGCGGCGATGATGCCGAGGAGCGCGACATCCACAGTCTCTCCGACCTCGCCTCGGCGTTGCAGGAAGGCGCCGATCTGACGCTGGCTTCCAACGCCGAATTCTATGCCCGCGACGACGGTTTGCGCCCTCTCCAGCAAGCGTATGGATTCCGCTTCCCGCGGGACAAGGTCAAGCGCATGGACACCGGACTGACCTACAACGCCTTGAGAAGCGGCGACGTCGACGTCGCCCTCGTCTTCGCCACCGATGGCCGCAACGGCGCCTTCGACTTCGAAGTCCTCCATGACGACAAGCACTTCTTCCCGGTCTATCAACTGGCGCCGGTCGTCCGTCAGGACGTGCTCGACTCCCACCCGGATCTGGCCCCCCTGCTGAACCGGATGGCAGCCGCGCTCGATGACGAGGTGCTTGTCGATCTCAATAGTCGCGTCGACGTCGACAAGCAATCGATCGACAAAGTCGCCCACGACTTCCTGGCCGAACAAGGCCTGCTCTAGCCGCACCCTGCGGCAATCCCCCCACTCTCGCCATGCCAGGTACCGGGCCTCGGGCATGGCGTTGCCATAGACAAGGAGCCGACATGTTCCCCAGCGGCGCACGCCCCGAGGCACGGGAGGTCTGCGACTTCACGCACCAGGTCGTCGAGCACGCCAACCGATGGATCCCGCTGCCGGACGGCACGCGACTGGCCGCCCGGCTGTGGCATCCCGAAGGGGCGGAGCGTCACCCCGTGCCCGCCATCATCGAATGCATCCCCTATCGCAAGCGGGATGCCACGAGCGGCGAAGACGAACGCACTCATCCCTATTTTGCCGGGCACGGCTATGCCGCGCTGCGTATCGACCTGCGCGGCAGCGGTGATTCCGACGGCGTGCTCGAGGACGAGAACCTTGCCGGCGAACAGGATGACATCGTCGCCG
>NZ_CALFQK010000100.1:0-24455 GCF_937921195.1 uncultured Salinicola sp. | reverse complement strand
CCGGAACCGCCGAGAGCGCCGCCCAGCAGCACGCCGCCCATGGCGCCTCCGCGCCGACGCCGTCTGCCGCCGCGTCCACCCCCGCCGCCGCCGCCACTGCGGACGATCAGCATGACGATCATGAACAGCGCGAAGAACCAGAACCCGGCACCGCCCAGGTGACGGGATTCCTGCTGGGCGGGCTGTTGCGGCGGAGCCGTCTCGGCCTGGGCATCGCCCCCGAGCGCGGTGATCATCGCCTGGACGCCACCCGTGATCCCGCCGGCGTAATCCCCCTCGCGGAACGCCGGGGTGATGGTCTGGTTGATGATCGCGGAGGTCCGAGCGTCGGTCAGCCGGCCCTCCAGGCCATAGCCCACCTCGATCCGCACGGCGCGTTCGTCCACGGCGACGATCAGCAGTGCGCCGTTATCCTCGCCCTGCTGGCCGATGCCCCAGTGGCGGCCGAGCTGGTAGCCGTAATCCTCGATGGCCTCTCCCTGAAGGTCCGGCAGCGTCACCACGACGAGCTGCTCGCCGGTCGCCTCCTCGTGGGCCGCCAGCATGCCGGTCAGTTGGGATCGGGTCGAAGCGTCGAGCAGATCGGCGTTGTCGACCACGCGCCCGGTCAATTCGGGAAAGTCCGGGGCCGCCTGGGCGAACAACGCGAAGGCCAGTAGCCAGAGGCCCAGCGTCAGCGAAATGGCGCGCGTGTACGTTCGCCGCGTCGGACAGCGCATCAGAACTCCACCTTGGGCGCCTGGTCGGCGTTCTCCGTGGTGGCCTCGAAGTTCTCGCGAATCGGCATATCGCTGTAGAGCACGCTATGCCAGATCTTGCCCGGGAAGGTCCGGATTTCGGTGTTGTACGCCTCCACCGCCTGGATGAAATCGCGACGTGCCACCGCGATCCGATTCTCGGTGCCTTCCAGTTGCGACTGCAGCGCCAGGAAGTTCTGGTTCGACTTCAGGTCGGGATAGCGCTCGGAAACCGCCATCAGCCGACTCAGCGCGCCCGTCAGCTGGCTCTGGGCCTGCTGGAACTGCTGCAGTTGCTGGGGATCGTTCAGCGTATCGGCGTCGACCTGGATCGAGGTCGCCTTGGCGCGCGCTTCGACGACGGCCGTCAGCGTCTCCCGCTCCTGGCTGGCGAAGCCTTTCACCGTCTCCACCAGGTTGGGCACCAGATCCGCACGGCGCTGGTACTGGTTCTCGACCTGGGACCAGGCCGACTTCACCTTCTCGTCCAGCGTCGGAATGTTGTTGATGCCGCAGCCGGAGAGCGACAGCATCAATACCAGCAGCAACAGCCACCGCCACGGTTGACGGGCGGCGACGGGCAAGGCGGTCACAGGTGTCTGCATGAAGAGTTCCCGATTGGAGAAGATTGGAAATCGAAGCCACGGGGGTTCCCGAATGCTCGGGGGCCCAGGCGGCGATAACGCCAAGTTACAGGTTGGCCGGCGCCATGGGAAGGCGGCTCCCCGCCGCTCACTCCGCATCGCCGGTGGCCCGGATCCGGGCGGCAAGCGCTGCCAGCCCGGCATCGTCCGCACGCCGGTAGTCATGGGAGGAGAGATAGCCTTCGTAGACATCGAAGTACTTGTCGACCCTGGACTCGATCGGTTTGAACGCGGCGTCGTCCCCCGTGCCATGCATGGGGAACAGCTTGGCGTGCAGGTGGTCGACGCCGTAGCCCTCGAAGAACATGCCGCAGCGGGCCACGCCCTCCAGCGCCCGATCCAGGCGCCTGGCCACCTGCTTGGTGGCGACGATCAACTGGCGCAGGACCTCGTCATCGCGGTCGAAGGCGTAGCTGGGGTGGTGCGCCTTGGGGATCACCACCGAAAAGCCCTCGGTATTGGGGAAGATGGAGAGAAAAGCCAGGTGCGATTCGTCTTCCCAGATACGGTGGGCCGGCGCACGACCGGCGACGATGTCGCAAAAGATGCAGCTCATGAGGGTCCCCTCTCTTATCGAACTGATGACCGATGGCTGGCCCTTCATTAGCCACGGTCGATCATGAAGCGTCAATCGATCCCTCCAAGCGAAGCCTTTCGCATCGCCATGGCGTGTCGATCCCGGCTCGCTCCCTGGCCTTCGTCAGCACCCTGCGCGATCATCAGGCGGTGTATCGATCACAACAACATGGACAACACCAAGGATCCTATCGTGACACAACCTTTCAACCAGCGACTCACCCTCTCCCTCGTCGCCGTGGCGATCGGGCTCGGCCTGGCTTCCACCGTTCAGGCTGCCGCTCCGCAGCACGTTCGCATCGCCGTCGATGTGCCCTACCCGCCGTTCGAGTATCGCAACGCTGCCGGTGAGCTGGAGGGGTTCGAGATCGATCTGGGCAACACCCTGTGCCAGCGCGCCAAGCTCGACTGCGAATGGGTGGTTCAGGGCTGGGACGGCATCATCCCCGGCCTGCTCTCGCGCAAGTACGACGCCATCATGTCGTCGATGCGAATCACCCCGGCGCGGGAGCGTCAGGTGCTGTTCACGCGACCCTATGCGATGTCGCCCAAGGTGTGGGTCGCCCGTCGGGGCGAGACGATCGATCTCGATGACCCCGCCTCGCTCAAGGGGTTGTCGGTCGGCGTGCAGCGCGGCACCACCCAGGACAGCTACATCACCCAGCAATACGCCGGCACGCTCGACATTCAGCGCTACGCCACGGCGGCAGACGTCGCACTGGACCTGGAGTCGCAGCGGCTCGATCTGGCTTTCCTCAACTATCCCGTGGCGCTGGATTCACTGGAGATCGGCAATCCCGACAGCCAGTTCGTCCAGGTGGGCCCGCGCATCGACCGGCCGGAGTCGATCTTCGGCAAGGGCAACGCCGTCGCCGTGCGCCCTCGCGACAAGGAGCTGGCCGAAGCCTTCAACCAGGCGCTGGACAGCGTCTACGCCGACGGCACGTTCGAAACCCTGATGCACCAGTATTTCGACTACGACCTGCGCCCCGCTTCCCGCAAGACGGATAGCTGACAGCGATCGGAAGGTGTGAAAAAGCGCCGCCGGACAGTCGTCTGTCCGGCGGCGCTGGCGGTTTGCCTCAGGTGTCCGCACCAGTGGCTGGTGCTATAGATCAGAACTCCAGGCAGATCTTGCCGAAGTGCTTGCCGGATTCCTGGTGGCGGAAGGCATCGGCAATTCGATCCAGCGCGAACGAGCAGTCGATGACCGGCTTGATCCCGGTGGTCTCGAGGGCGCGAATCATCTCGAACTGGTGCTGACGGCTACCCACGATCAGCCCCTGTAGCCGGGCCTGCTTCGCCATCAGCTTGGAGGTCGGGATATCGCCGCCGCGTCCGGTTAACACGCCGATCAGCGAGATATGCCCGCCAATGGCAACGGCATCGATGGATTGCGGCAAGGTGCCCGGGCCGCCGACTTCGATGACGTGATCGGCGCCGCGGCCATCGGTCAGCGCCTGGACTCTCTTGCCCCACTCCGGCTCTTCGCGGTAGTTGATGGTGTTATCGGCACCCAGCGCCTCGAGCCGAGCGATCTTCTCCTCGTTGGACGACGTCGAGATGACCCTCGCCCCCATCGCCTTGGCCAGTTGCAGCGCAAAGATCGAGACACCGCCGGTCCCCAGCGTGAGCACGGTATCGCCGGCCTTGAGGCCGCCATCGACCACCAGTGCGCGCCAGGCCGTGAGGCCGGCCGTGGTCAGCGTGGACGCTTCGGCATGGGTATAACCCTCGGGAGCCTGGGTGAACCAGTGGGCGGGCCGTACCACCTGCTCGCGGGCGTAGCCATCGACGCCGTCGCCCGGCACCGTCTTGAAGTCGGCCACGCGCGCCGGGCCATCGAGCCAGTGAGGGAAGAAGGTCGAGACGACGTGATCGCCGGTGGCGAACTCCGTGACGCCCTTGCCCACGGCTTCGACCACGCCCGCGCCGTCGGCCATGGGGATGCGACCTTCCTCGGTCGGGGATTTCCCGCTGGCGACGATATAGTCGTGGAAGTTGAGCGAACTGGCGTGAAGGCGGACGCGGATCTCTCCCGGTCCCGGCTCTCCCGGTCCTTCGACCTCGTGCAGTTTGAGCTGGTCCAGGCCTCCGGGAGACTTGAGGTTGATGACTTGCATGGGGCACTCCTTGAACGCGACGACCTCGAAAGATCGCCTGATGGTGTGCTCAGAGTGTAGACGCTCTCCTCCGGCACCGATCAAGCCGTGCCGACAACGTCACGCTTTCTACCGGCATGACAGCTGTCTCGTCGCCCGCTACCACGCCTGCTCGTCGTCATCCTGCTCGCGCGCCTGCCGCTCTGCGGCTTCCTCGCGGGCGGCGTCGATCACCTGCATGACATCGCTGACGTCGACGAGGGTCGCATCCGGCACGAACCGCCCCGTGAGCCGAACCTCGGGGTGGAGCTCGCCCGCCTCGTAGAGCGCCCAGATCTCCTTGCCGTAGTCGGTCTTCAACAGCGCCGGCGCGAAACGACCGAAGTAGCTGCGCAGGTTGTCGACGTCGCGCACCAGCATCCAGGGCGCGTTGTTGTTGCCGGCCGCATCCACCGCCTGGGGCAGGTCGATGATCACCGGCCCCTCGGCGCCGACCAGGATGTTGAACTCCGACAGGTCGCCGTGGATCAGACCCGCGCACAGCATCTGGACGACTTCGCCGATCAGGCGCTGGTGATACTCGAGCGCCAGCTCCGGCGTCAGTTCGACGTCATCGAGGCGCGGCGCGACGTCGCCATCGGCATCGACGATCATCTCCATCAGCAGCACGCCATCGACGAAGCCGTAGGGCGTCGGTACCCGCACGCCCGCCTCGGCGAGGCGGTAGAGCGCGTCGACTTCCGCATTCAACCAGGCCGACTCCTGCTCGCGCTGACCGTAGCGGGTCTTCTTCGACATCGCCCGCGCGCGGCGGCTGTTGCGCACCTTGCGGCCTTCCTGATAGGCCACCGCCTGCTTGAAGCTGCGCTGCTTGGCTTCCTTGAACACCTTGGCACAGCGCAGCTCGTCACCGCAGCGGACCACGAAAACCTGGGCCTCCTTGCCACTCATCAGTTGACTGACGACCTCGTCCACCAGGCCATCCTCGACCAACGGCTGCAATCGCTTGGGTACTTTCATGCTTTCGCTATCCTCACAGGTCCTCGCTATCCTCAGCGTCCGATTCGGCGCACCCGGCAGCTGCGCCCTTTTAATTTTCCGGCGCTCAACGTCGTCAGCGCCTGCTTGGCGATGCCGCGCTCGACCGCGACGTAAGCGCTGCGATCGAGCACCTTGATCCTGCCCACCTGGTCGCCTTCGATGGCATCGTCGCCGTTGGTCAAGGCCCCCAGCACGTCGCCCGGGCGGATCTTCTGCTTCTTGCCGGCATCGATCTGGAGCGTCGCCATGCGCGGTTGGAACGGTTGCTGTCCGGTGTCGGCGCGGCCGGGCAACGGCTCCACCGGCAGGCGCTCGCCCAGGAACGCCTCGAGACGCCCGAGCCGATACGCCTCGCTCTCGGTCAACAGCGTGCAGGCCACGCCGCGCGCGCCGGCACGCCCCGTTCGACCGATCCGATGCACGTGCACCTCGAGTTCACGGGCGATCTGGTAATTGAATACCGCATCCAGCGCGTCGATATCCAATCCGCGCGCCGCCACGTCGGTGGCGACCAGCACCGACAGGCTCTTGTTGGCGAAACGGATCAGCGTCTGGTCGCGATCGCGCTGCTCGAGATCGCCGTGGAGCGCCTCGGCGCTGAATCCCATGGCGACCAGCTCGTCCGCCACCGCCTGGGTCTCGCGCTTGGTGTTGCAGAACACCACGCTGGATTCCGGCCGGTAGTGCAGCAGCAGCTGGCGCAGGGCCGCGAGACGGGCCGGCTCGTCGGCGACCTGGTGGAAATGCTGGCGAATGCTCTGCTCGTCGTGGGTCGAGGCCACTTCGACCGTCACCGGCTCGCGCAGCATGCGCTCGGCGACCGGGCGCACGCTGTCTCCGTAGGTGGCGCTGAACAGCAGCGTCTGGCGTGTCGTCGGCGTGGCCGCGACGATGGCGTCCAGCGCGGCCTGGAAGCCCATGTCGAGCATGCGGTCGGCCTCGTCCAGCACCAGCACGGCGAGCGAGGACAGATCCAGCGACCCCTTGCGCAGATGCTCTTCGATGCGGCCCGGCGTGCCGACGACGACGTGCGCGCCGTGGGAGAGCGAGTTCAACTGCGGGCCCAGCGGTGCGCCGCCGCAGAGCGAGAGTATCTTGACGTTGGCCAGCATGCGGGCCAACCGACGCAGCTCTTCGGCGACCTGATCGGCCAGCTCACGGGTCGGGCACAGCACCAGGGCCTGAACCTGGAACCGCGAGACCTCGAGCGCCGACAGCAGGCCGAGCCCGAAAGCCGCGGTCTTGCCCGAACCGGTCTTGCCCTGGCCGATCACGTCCCTGCCGCGCAGGATCGGCGGCAGGCTGGCGGCCTGGATCGGCGTCATCGCCAGATAGCCCAGCGACGCCAGATTGTCCTGCAGCGTCGACGGCAGCGACAGCGAGGAGAACGCCTCGGGCTGGTGCGTCGCGGATGGGTCACTGTCGCCGCGAGGCATCTGGTGAGGGTCGGTATCGGGCACGGCAGGCGCTCCTGGTCGAGATGAAGGGATCGATGCAGTCAACCGGCGGACGCCTCGGTCTCGCCATGTCATGCTCGGGCGCGGCAGGATAACAGAGCACGGCGAGATTGACGCCGTCTCGTCGCCCGGGGGTGGTCAATTGGCGCGGGAAAGCCCAAATAAACCTGCAACATCGGCGCGATGTTGCGTAAAATCTCGCCCGTCGTTGACAACCTGATAGGTAGTGACAATGGGTAGGGCCTTCCAGAATCGCAAGGAATCCATGGCCAAAACGGCCGATGCCAAGACCAAGGTCTACAGCAAGTATGGCCGCGAAATCTATGTCTGCGCCAAGTCCGGTGGCACCGACCCCTCCGGCAACCTGACGCTGCGCGGGCTGATCGACAAGGCCAAGAAGGACCAGGTCCCCTCGCACGTGATCGACAAGGCGATCGACAAGGCCAAGGGCAGCGGTGGCGAGGACTTCTCGTCGGCACGCTACGAGGGCTTCGGCCCCGGCAACTGCATGGTGATCGTCGAGTGCCTGACCGACAACCCGAACCGGACCTTCGGCGACGTGCGCGGCTGCTTCACCAAGACCAAGAGCAAGATCGGCACCCAGGGCACCGTCAGCCACATGTTCGACCACTGCGCGATCTTCGCTTTCGCCGGAGAAGACGAGGAGGCCGTGCTCGAGGCACTGATGGAAGCCGATGTCGACGTCACCGACATCGAGAGCGAGGAGGGTCGTATCACGGTCTTCGCGCCGCACACCGACTATGCCAAGGCCAAGCAGGCGCTGCTCGATGCCTTCGGCGAACTCGAGTTCGAGGCCGACGAGATCCAGTTCCTGCCGCAGACCCATACGCCGGTCGAAGGCGATGACGTGGCGATGTTCGAGAAGCTCATCGACATGCTGAACGATCTCGACGACGTGCAGAACGTCTACCACAACGCCGAGCTGCCCGAGAGCGCCTGATCCGGCGGGCCCGCCGGCTTTTCAGATCGCCACAAGAAACCCACCTCACGGTGGGTTTCCTGCGCTGGGCTAGTGAAACACTCGGACTCGACTCAGGGGCTGACCTTGGAGATCTTGGCGCCGTTGAGCGAAACGCCGCCCTGGATGCCCTGGTTGTTCATCACGAACGCCACCACTTCCTTGTTGGCCGTGTTGTTGGTGATCTGACCGTTGGCACCGATATCCGCCACCGCGACCCCGGCGCTGGCGCCCACCGACCAGCCGTTGTCGCTGCGCACGCGGTTGAGCGCCTTCTCCGTCATCAACATGTAGACGATGGCCTGGGACTGCGCCCCGGCCTGGAAACCGATCGAGCCGCTGGTGGTGGTGTAGTAGCCCGCCTTGGCGCCGTCGATCAGCAGCGAGCCGTCACCGTGGCTGGCGCCGACGATGAAGCTGGCGCCCAGCACGCCCGGGAATACCAGTACGCCCTCCGCACGCTCGGCCAGGGAGCGGGCCTCCGGCACCGAGCGATAGAGCCGGTCCAGCGTCTGTTGCACGTCCTGATCGAGCTGCTGGCGCTGCGACAGGCGGCTTTCCCGGTCGGAGGTCGTCGTCGTGGTGCAGGCGGACAGCGCCGTGCCGCCGAGGACGGCAGCGAACAACACGATGGCGGTGCGATGGATAAAGGAAGAACGTGGCATGAATGGCCTCCTTGCTGGAACGAGCCCGGCATCTTTCCGACACCGGCCTTCTCTGTAAGATTTTTTATGTTGCCTGTTCGTTATAGACAACTCTGCGCCATTACGCCCGTTCAACGGCCACGGTCAGCCTTCATTCGCGCGCTCCTGGTGGCACCTGCACGATCCCGATCGCTCACGGGTCCAGTCGGCGATCTTTTTCGCCTACAATGATGGCCCCTCACGTCACGATGTATCGCCTTCATGAACCACGAGACGCCCACAGCGCCAGCGCGCAAGACCCAAGCCGAGTCTCCGGTCGCCCGGCCGGCGCCGGTGATCGCCATCTCCGGCCTCTCCAAGCGCTACGACTCCGGTTTCGAAGCGCTGAAACAGATCGACCTGGAGATCCAGCGCGGCGAGATATTTGCGCTGCTGGGCCCCAACGGGGCCGGCAAGACCACCCTGATCAGCATCATCTGCGGGCTGGTCAACGCCACCGGCGGCAGCGTGATGGTCGACGGTCACGACATCGTCACCGACTACCGCGCGGCGCGCGCCAAGATCGGGCTGGTGCCCCAGGAGCTGACCAGCGATGCCTTCGAGACCGTCTGGAACACGGTGCGCTTCAGTCGCGGCCTGTTCGGTAAAGCGCCCAACGACACCCACATCGAGCAGGTGCTCAAGGCGCTGTCGCTGTGGGACAAGCGCAAGAACAAGCTGATCACGCTCTCCGGCGGCATGAAGCGCCGCGTGCTGATCGCCAAGGCCCTGGCGCACGAGCCGGAGATCCTGTTCCTCGACGAGCCCACCGCGGGTGTCGACGTCGAGCTGAGACGCGACATGTGGGAGGTGGTCAGGGAGCTTCGCAACAGCGGCGTGACCATCATCCTGACCACGCACTACATCGAGGAAGCCGAGGAGATGGCCGATCGGATCGGCGTCATCAACGGCGGCGAGATCGTGCTGGTGCGGGAAAAGGCGGCGCTGATGCGCCAGCTCGGCAGCAAGCAGTTGACGCTGCACCTGCAAACGCCGCTGGCCAGCGTGCCGCCGGCGCTGGCCCATCACCCGTTGACGCTGGCCGAAGACGGCAACGTGCTGGTCTACACCTACGATGCCAGCGAGGCCGGCGATAGCGATCACGTCAGCATCAGTGCACTGATCAACGAGATCGAGGACGCCGGAATCCGCTTCAAGGATCTGCATACCAAGCAGAGTTCGCTGGAAGATATTTTCGTCAACCTGGTCAGAGAGCGCTCATGAACCTGCAAGCCGTCCGCTCCATCTATGTCTTCGAAATGGCCCGTGCCGGGCGCACGTTGTTGCAGAGCCTGATCTCTCCGGTCATCTCGACATCGCTCTACTTCGTCGTGTTCGGCGCCGCCATCGGCTCGCGCATCCAGGAGGTCGAGGGCGTCAGTTACGGCGCCTTCATCGTGCCCGGCCTGATCATGCTGATGCTGTTGACACAGAGCGTCTCCAACGCCTCCTTCGGCATCTTCTTCCCCAAGTTCACCGGCACCATCTACGAGGTGCTGTCGGCGCCGATCTCGTACTTCGAGATCGTGCTCGGCTATGTCGGTGCCGCCGCCTCCAAGTCGGCCATTCTGGGGCTGGTGATACTGGGCACGGCCAACTTCTTCGTTGACCTGCACATCCAGCACCCGTTCATGATGATGCTGTTCCTGCTGTTGACCGCCCTCACCTTCAGCCTGCTCGGCTTCATCATCGGGATCTGGGCGGACAGCTTCGAGAAGCTGCAGCTGGTGCCGCTGCTGATCATCACGCCGCTGACCTTCCTCGGCGGCAGCTTCTACTCGATCGATATGCTGCCGCCGATGTGGCAGGCGGTGACGCTGGCCAATCCGGTGGTCTACCTGGTCAGCGGGTTTCGCTGGAGCTTCTACGGCATCAGCGACGTCAGCGTGGTCGCCAGCCTGGTCATGATCGGCGTCTTCCTGGCCGTCAGCCTGGCCGTCATCAGTTGGATCTTCCGCACCGGGTATCGCCTCCGTCCCTGAGCAGGAGGCCCCGGCCCGGACACACCGCCGTCTCTCTTTCGCGGGCCGCCATCCGGCCGCCCGCCCTTTCACGCTTCACGAGCCATCTCATGCCGATACTGCAGACCTGCGCCCATCGCATCGACAAACAGGGCGACGAACATCCCGCCACGCTGACGGGCGGCGAAGCCATGCGCGACACCGCCACGGCAGAGTCGCTGCTGGCGGCGTTCAACTCGAGCTTTCACGGCAAGCCCAAGGCGTGGGGGCACTTCGTCGACGGTACTTCGGAAGAGACCAACGACACCAACGGCGAAACGGCGTCAGCGTCGCGTTTCGCCTACGAGCTGGAGCGCTATCGCAGCGGCGAGATCAACTTCACCGACTTCACCCGGCAGACCACCGAAAGCCTGGCACCGCTGATCGACGCCCATCTCTCGATCGGCGGCCACTGGTGGTTCGTTCACTCCCGCCAGGGGGAGGCGGAGACCCTGACCCTGACGCTGCTCCATCAGCGCGACGGCTATGGCTTCGACCACGATCTCAACGTCGTCCCCGTCCAGCAGCTCAACCTCGGCCAGTTGATGCTGGCGGCACGAATCGACCTGACCCAGTGGCAACGCGGGGAGTCACGCCAGTACATCACCTACGTGCAGGACCGGGGCAACAAGAAACTGGTGGAAGCCTTTCGGCAGTGGCTTGGATGCCAGGAGGGCGTCAATGCCGGGGCCGAGACACGCACCCTGCTCAAGGCGTTCAGCGACTACGTGGAGAGCGAGGACCTGCCCGAGGAAGCCAGCCGGGAGAAGACCGACACGCTGATCGACTATGCCAATGCCCAGGCCAAGCGCGGGGAGCCGATCACGCTGGACGAGCTCTCCGAACTGGTCGACGAGCAGCAACCCAAGGCGTTCTACGACTACATCCGCAATCAGGATTACGGCCTTGCCGCCGAGATCCCGCCGGACAAGCGCACCCTGCAGCAGTTCAAGCGCTTCGCCGGGCGCGCCAGCGGCGTCTCCATCAGTTTCGACTCCCACCTGCTCGGCAACAGCATCGAGTACGACGACGAGCGCGACCGCCTGATCATCAAGCAGGTTCCCGGGCAACTGAAGGATCAGATCAAGCAGCGCGGTCACTGACCGCCACACCGCGCGGCGTCCACCAGACGCCGCCCCTCCCCCTCTTTCTGGCTCTTTTGACGCTCTCTGCCCCTCGTCAAGCCGCGCCGGCACCTCTCGACACGGACCGCCACCCGGCACAGACCGGCACCTCCCGGCAGTCGGATGACACCGAGTCGTCTCCTGCCGTCGTTAAAAATTAAATTTCACTTCAATAAAAGTTGAAC
This sequence comes from uncultured Salinicola sp., assembly GCF_937921195.1. Classification (NCBI taxonomy): domain Bacteria; kingdom Pseudomonadati; phylum Pseudomonadota; class Gammaproteobacteria; order Oceanospirillales; family Halomonadaceae; genus Salinicola; species uncultured Salinicola sp. The sequence goes on along the minus strand of NZ_CALFQK010000100.1, from coordinate 12,927 downwards.
CGGGCCGATAAAAAACTAACGACACGCGCTCGCGTGGAAACCTGCGCCGTACCTGAAAGAGATTCTTGGGGGATCGAACATGAGAATTGCGCTCCACAGCGTCAAAGCCCGACTATTCCTGGCGCTGGGCCTGATCATCCTGCTGCTGGTCGTGATCGGCATACAGGGCGTATTGAGCAACCGCCAGACCCAGCAGGCGATGCAATCCATCGTCGGAGAGAATGTTCAGGAAATGATCGAGCTCTCCACGGTGAGGGCAGCCATCGGCGACAATCGCACCATCTTCGCCCGGGTTGGGGCCGGCAATCTCTCCGACGCCCAGCAACAGGAGGTCGAGGCGAACCGCAAGCGCACCGACGACGCCTGGAACCACTACTACCCGGCACTGGTGTCGAGCGATGCGGAGCGGCAGCAGGCCGAACGTTACCAGCAGCAGCTGCAATCGCTTCGCAGCCAGTTGGACAGCGGCAAGGCGAGCGAAGCGCAGGTCAACCAGATCTATGCTGACCTCTACGAGACGGTCACCTCGCTCTATCGAGGGGCACGAGAGGCCACCCTCGCCAGCTACCAGCAGAGCGTCGAGGACTATCAGTTCAGCCGCAACGTGATCATCGGCGCTATCCTTCTCGGCTTGATGGTGGCCATCGCCATCGGCTGGTGGCTCAGTCGCGGCATCCTGAGGCCACTGCGGGAGGCCACGGCATTCACCGAGTCGCTGGCCAAGGGCGATCTCGGCGTGCGCCTGAGTGCCAACTATCGCGACGAGTTCGGTCGCATGCTGGACGCCATGGCGTCGATGCGGGACAAACTGTCGAGCGTGATCGGCGAGGTCGCGCGCAACGCAAGGAACGTCGAATCGATCTCCGCCGAGCTGGCGGCCGGCAACGAGAACCTGAGCCAGCGCACCCAGGAACAGGCCGCCAGCCTGCAGGAGACCGCTGCGGCGCTGGAGCAGATCACCAACACCGTCAAGCAGAACGCCGACAACGCCTCGCAGGCCGACAGCCTCGCCAGCCAGGTCAGCACCCAGGCCAAGCAGGGCGGGGAAGTGGTCAATGAAGCGATCACCGCGATGCAGGAGATCGACGCCTCCAGCAAGCAGATCGCCAACATCATCGGCCTGATCGACGAGATCGCCTTTCAGACCAACCTGCTGGCGCTCAACGCCTCGGTAGAGGCCGCCCGCGCCGGCGAACAGGGACGGGGCTTCGCGGTGGTGGCACAGGAGGTGCGCCAGTTGGCGAGCCGCAGCGCCGACGCCGCCGGCGAGATCAAGCAGCTGGTGTCGGAGAGCGCGCAACGGGTGTCGCGGGGATCGGAGCTGGTCAACCGCTCCGGCGAGACGCTGGCCGGGATCGTCAGCAACGTGGAAAAGGTCACCGACCTGGTCTCGGAGATCGCCGTGGCCAGCCGCGAGCAGTCGACCGGGATTCAGCAGATCAATCTCGCCGTCGGCGAGATGGACAGCGTCACCCAGCAGAATGCGTCGCTGGTCGAGGAGTCCACCGGCGTGACCGGGAACCTGCAGGGCCAGGCCGAGCAGCTGGCGCGCGAGGTCGGGTTCTTCCGTGGCTTCGATGACACCGACCACGCGGCGCCCCCGCGCCCGCGGCAGGCTCCCGCCCTGGCGCCGGCCGCACCGGCAGTGCGCCACGACAACCGCCAGGCGCATCCGGAAACCGAGGAGTGGACCAGCTTCTGACCCCGCAATGATACGACGAGGCCCCACTCACCGACGGTGAGCGGGGCCTCTTGGTCATGCCGTGTCGGCCGGGTGTCGCCGTTACTTGCCGCGATTGGCCTTCACGCCCTCCTCGATGCGTTTGCCGATATTGGCATCGATGTTGTGCCAGTACTCGAACACGCGGGAGAGCACCGGCTCCTCGACCCCGCCGGAGACGTGACCGACCACGTTGTTGACCAGACGGTCGCGGGCGGCATCGTCCATCACCTTGTTGACCAGGTCGTTGGCCTGGCTGAAATCGTCATCCGCCGGACGCAGGGTGTAGGCGGTGCGAACGAATTCGCCATCGGCCTGCCACACCGCATCTTCCGGATAGCGCTCGGGGTCGGCCTTGGAGCCGCCCTTGCTGTTCGGCGCATAGACCGGGTCGCTGGCGTTGTGCATGCGCATCGCGCCACCCTTGCTGTAGCTGTTGACCGGCGACTTGGGCGTGTTGACCGGGATGTGCTTGTAGTTCACCCCCAGACGGGCACGGTGTGCATCGGCATAGGAGATGGAGCGCGCCAGCAGCATCTTGTCCGGCGACAGCCCGGTACCCGGCACCATGTTGTTGGGTTCGAAGGCGGCCTGCTCGATCTGGGTATGGAAATCCTCCGGATTGCGATCCAGCGTCATCCTGCCCACTTCCATCAGCGGGTAGTCGCCGTGCGGCCACACCTTGGTCAGGTCGAAGGGGTTGAGGCGATAGGTCTTGGCATCCTCGAACGGCATGATCTGCACGTGCAGCGTCCAGGTCGGATAATCGCCGCGCTTGATCGCCTCGAACAGGTCGCGGCGATGGTAGTCGGCATCGCTGCCGGCCATCTGGTCGGCCTGCTCCTGGGTCATGCACTTGATGCCCTGATCGGTCTTGAAGTGATACTTGACCCAGAAACGTTCGCTCTGGGCGTTGACCCACATGTAGGTGTGGCTGGAGTAGCCGTTCATGTGGCGCCAAGTGGCAGGGACGCCACGATCACCCATCAGCCAGGTCACCTGGTGCGCGGATTCCGGCGCCATGGTCCAGAAGTCCCACTGCATGTCGTGGTCGCGCAGGCCGTTGTCGGCCCGGCGCTTCTGGGAGTGGATGAAGTGCTGGAACTTCATCGGATCGCGTACGAAGAAGACGGGCGTGTTGTTGCCCACCATGTCGAAGTTGCCTTCTTCGGTGTAGAACTTCAGGGCGAAGCCGCGCGGGTCGCGCCAGGTATCCGGGCTACCCGATTCGCCGGCCACCGTCGAGAATCGCGCGACCATCTCGGTCTTCTTGCCCGGCTGCAGGAACTTCGCCTTGGTGTATTTGCTGACATCGTGAGTGACTTCGAAATGACCGAAAGCCCCGCCCCCCTTCGCGTGCGGCTGGCGGTCCGGGATCATCTCGCGGTTGAAAGCCGCCATCTGCTCCATCAAATAGTGGTCGTGAAGCACGATCGGGCCATCGGGGCCTACGGACAGTGCATTTTCTTCACTCGCTACGGGGATGCCGGCATCCGTCGTCGTCGGTTTTCGGTTGTCGCTGGTCACGGTGATCTCTCCCTAATTCAACGCCGCAAGACGATGATCGCCTTGCGCTGGTACCCCTTGGCGATGCCCTTCGTGGGCGGACGCGACGAGTCAAATGCCCCATGGCCGTGATGACTCGGATGTCAGGTTCGCGACGCGATCGCCCGAATTCTGCCCGCCTCAGCCGCTCGCGACTCGAGCGCGTGGATCCGGCCCGAGCAGAAGGGCTTCCCGATACGGGCGCACCACAACTTATAGAGTGAACCCTTGGCACTGTCCAACCGCGGGAAACCGACCTTCGGCCAACGGGGCGACGATTGGCCATGGGCTCCCTCCGCCCGATCTCGCCGGTGAAATGCCGAACCCGCTCGCGGCAAGGGCTGCACGATAGTTCGAACCTTTCCCAAGTGAGCTCCTGATAGTCAGGGGCAATACCCGCCATGTTCAAATTTCATGGCGTTTGTCACGGTTGATGCGTCTTTCCATCGGACCGGGCATCGAACGAATTCATTTCTGTTTGATGGATTGTTTGACGCTGTTGTCGACCAGGAACAAGTGCGAGGACCTGCTGCTGATCCTCTTCACCGTGTTGATTCTGACCATCATGGTGGGCGGTACGCTGTGGATACCGTTCAATCTGTATTACTGCATGATGCCGTCGATGATGCCGTGACCCCGGCACTCGGCTAGGGGCGCCAGCGCTGCCTGTCCCGCTGCGGTGGCAGACCGAAACAGCGCCGATATTCGCGGCTGAACTGGGAGGGACTCTCGTAGCCGACACGCTGCGCCACCGCCGTCACCTCGAGGGTTCCGGCGAGCAGCAAGCGCCGCGCCTCCTGCAGGCGCAGCTGCTTCTGGTACTGCAGGGGACTCATCGCCGTGACCGCCTTGAAGTGATGGTGCAGCGACGACACGCTCATATGCACGTTCCCGGCGATGACGGCGACCGGCAGCGGTTCGGCGTAACGCTCGCGCAGCAGGCGGATCGCCGCCGCGATCCGCCGGGTCTGGCTATCCTTCAGCGCGATCTGGCGGAGCCGGGCACCGTGTCCATGGCGAAGCAGGCGATAGGCGATCTCGCGCTTGATCATGGGCGCCAGTACCGGAATGTCCTGCGGCGAATCCAGCAACCGCAGCAGACGCAGCACCGTTTCCAGCAGCGGGGCTTCGAGCCGGTTCACGTAGAGACCCCGCGCCGGCTCGGTGGCCGAGACGGTCGGCAGGTTGTCGTCATGGATCAGCTCGCCGATCAGTTCGACGTCGAGATCCAGGCGCAACCCGAGGTAGGGCGCCTCCCGGCTGGCCCGGGAAACGTCCGCCAGTACCGGCAGGTCGACCGACGAGACCAGGTAATGCATCGGGTCGTACTCGTAGATCTCCTGCCCGATCGAGAGCCGCTTGGCGCCCTGGGCGATCACGCTGAACACCGGATCGTGTACCACGTACTGCGGCGGCCGGGGCGCGCTCAGCCGATGGATCGACAACCCGGGTATGGCGCTCGGCAACTTGCCCTCGCGACCCAGCGTCAGACGATCGAGCAACTCGACCAGTTCCTGGCGGTAACCCACGAGCGCCCTGTCGTCCCCGCCCGCCAACCCGTATCCGGACAGCGGCGTCACCGCATCGACTCGTTGATTCATGATTGCGATATCTCTCCCCACGAGAGATCCAGCCTATCCCAACCCGCCTCCGAAAGGCACTCGAGGAGCTGCCTCTGGCAGTTTTGGGCAAAGATCCGATCGGATCGAGCCAGTCTCGTTGCCCCCTGTCGACCATACTCGATTCTCTGTCGTCCCTTCCCTCATCGACAACGAGGAGTACCACCATGCGCTACCGCAATCTGGGCAATACCGGCCTGTTCGTCTCCGAGCTCTGCCTGGGCACCATGACCTTCGGCGGCAACGGCGAGATGTGGAGCCAGATCGGCAATCTGCAGCAGGCGGATGCCGACAAGCTGGTCGGCCGGGCTCTCGACGCCGGCATCAATTTCATCGACACGGCCGACGTCTACTCCCAGGGCCAGTCCGAAGTCATCACCGGCCAGGCGCTCAGGAATCTCGGCGTTGCGCGCGACGACGTCGTCGTCGCCACCAAGGTCTTCGGCCCCACCGGCACCGACGATCCCTACCGCTCCAACGGGGTCAACAATCGCGGCGCTTCGCGCTACCACATCATGGAGGGCGTCAAGGCGAGCCTGAAGCGTCTGCAGCTCGACCACATCGATCTCTACCAGATCCACGGCTTCGACCCCGCGACGCCGATCGAGGAGACCGTACGCGCGCTGCACACGCTGGTCGAGCACGGCCACGTACGCTACGTCGGCGTCTCCAACTGGGCGGCCTGGCAGATCATGAAGGCGCTGGGCATCGCCCGGCAGAACGGCTGGCACCGGTTCGAATCGCTACAGGCCTACTACACCCTGGCCGGGCGCGACCTCGAACGCGAGATCGTCCCGCTGCTGGAGAGCGAAAAGCTGGGGCTGATGGTCTGGAGCCCGCTGGCCGGCGGGCTGCTCAGCGGCAAGTACAAGCGGGACGGAGAAGCACAGGCCGGTGACCGGCGCGCCACCTTCGACTTCCCGCCGGTGGACCGGGAGCGCGGCTTCGACTGCATCGACACCATGCGCGAGATCGCCGAGGCCAAGGGCGTTTCGGTTGCCCGGATCGCGCTGGCCTGGCTCCTGCATCAGAGGGCCGTGACCAGCGTCATCGTCGGCGCCAAGCGCCTCGACCAGCTCGACGACAACATCGCCGCCACCGAGGTGCGTCTCGACAAGGACGAACTGGCCCGCCTCGACCAGGTCAGCGCGCTGCCGCCGGAGTATCCGGGCTGGATGCTGGATCGCCAGGGCGACTATCGCCGCGGGCAGTTGGCGGAGTCACGGCAGCGGTAACGGGCCGCTGCGACGGAGCGCGATCCGATCGGCTCCGTCGCCGGCGCATGTCAGGACGAGCCTTCGGCATCCTCCGGCTGCAGGCCGTTTGCCCTGGCGAACGTCAGCACCACTTGCCGCAGGATCTTGCGCTGCGCCTCGTCGAGCCCCCGGTAGATCCGCAGGATCTCGTCCTCCTCCCCTCCCACGGGTATGGCCCAGGTCGCCTGCATCGTGCCGGGAACGTGTAACGGCCGTTCGCCGTAACGCAGGACCTGCGGTTCGATGCCCAGCCAACCGGCCAACACCTGCAGCTTGTCCTGCGAGGGTATCGAATCGCCTCGTAACCACCGCCGCACCCCCTGGAAGGTGACTGGCGCCCCCCAGTAGCGCAGGTTGAACTCACGCTCGAGTACCGAAGGGCGGGGTTCGTATCCAGCGGCGGTCAGCGCCGCTTTGAGGCGGAGCGAAAACAAACTCTTTTCATCCATTGAATCAATTTGAACTAATAGTTCAATTTAAGTTGAACCAGCGTTCAAACTTATATTGAATTATTAATTCAAACCCTTGTCAGGTTGCGAGAATCGACCACGGCGCTGGGCCATGAATCACTGTTGGAACGGATGCCCGCAGGCATCACGACTTCGCCACCCCTCCCCAGCTCGCCGCGCCTCCCCATTGACGCTGCCATGCCGGCGTACCGGTACGGGATCCGATGGTTTCGATCTGGGCGCGTCGTGCCTGGCGCGCGCACCAATCGCCTCGTCAACCCTGGATTTCGGCATGCTCCCTGTCCTCGCCGGCCAGGTCGAGGGCAAGATCGACGGGGCGTGGCGGAAGGGGTCGAGAATGGCGCGATCGAGGCACGCCCCGAGACCCTCGGCTGCGATCAGGGGCAAGGCTTCTACTACAGCCCCGCCCTCCCCTTCGAGGAAGCGATGGCGTGGGCCGATGCCGGTTCGAAACGGCGATACTGAGTTGCCGTTGGCGGCACGCCCCCGAGGCCTTCGGGATCACCCGCCCCGGGCACCGCTGTCGGCGAGCCGAACGAATGGCGTCAGCCGGACATCGATGGTCACGGTGAGCAAATCCAGGGCTGCCGCCCGTTCCCGGCCTTCGGCACTGGCGCGGTGGAAATGCGGCGTCATCATCAGAAGATCGGCGATCGCCTGCGGCTCGCTCAGCGTCAGCGGGAAACGGATCGTCTCGACATCCCGCCGGGCCAGTCCATCGGGCGTCGTTCGAGAAGGTTCGCGCTCCGGCTTCAGGCTGGGATAGATGACCTCGCGCAACTCTCTCAGATGGTCCGGCCCGACATCGGCCTGTATCAATACCCCGCCCGGCTCGAGCACGCGCACGAACTCCGGATAGACCGCGAAACCGAACAGGCACAGCACGCAGTCCAGCGCGCCGTCCTGCACCGGAAGCTTGGCATTGCTCGCCACCACCCAGTTACTACCCTCTCCCTCCCGATCACGCGAAACCGCATGCTCCTGTCTGGCGGCGGACAGCACCGCCCACTTGGAGATATCCAGCCCCAGCAACGACAATGCCGTCTCCCGCTTGCTCGCCGCCTCGGCCAGTCGACGCAGGTAGTAGCCTTCCCCGCAGCCGGCGTCGAGACAGCGAAGCTGGCCGTTCCCCGGTCGTGCCGAAAGCGCGGCGCGGGCGACAGCGTCGGCCACCGGCGCATAGTGACCGGCATTCAGGAAGCGTTGCCGCGCGGCAACCATCGCCTTGCTGTCGCCGGGGTCGCGCGAGCGCTTGTGCTGGACCGGCAACAGGTGGGTATAACCCTGGCGCGCCACATCGAAGCTATGGCCGGCATCGCAGCGCCAGGCCCGACCCTGACGCTGCATCGGCTTGCCGTCCAGCGGACACGCCAGCGCGGAGAAAGGAGTGGAAGACATATCGCTACCGCTTGCTCGTGGAGCCCGCCAGTCTACCCGACATCCCATTCGATGAGGGCGGGCCGTCAGGCTGAAAGACGCGCCAGGCCGAATCCTGCCAGCGCGGATGCGGCCTCTCCCGTCACCAGCCATTGCCCCAGCGACTCGCCCAAGGCACTGGCGAACTTGAAGCCGTGGCCGGAGAAGCCGCCGGCGACGATCAGCCCGGGGAGCGGTTCATCGATCAGGAAATGCTCGTCCGGCGTGCGGATGTACTGGCAGACCGCACCGCGATGCAACGCCCCGACGCCTGGAAGATAGCGGTCGATCACCCGCCGCAGCTCGACCAGGTCATCGGGGTGATCGCCGAACGGCGCCATCGGCTCGCCTGGGTCCAACGGCTGGCCGCTGTCATGGCGACCGATCTTGAAGCCGGCACCGTCGATATCGGGGAAACCGTAATAGATGCCCAGTTCGTCATCGGTCAGGCTGAATCCCGGGAAGCGCTGGGGCAGATAGCGGCTGTCCGCCTTGAACCAGGCGAAGGTCTTGCGCACCCGGGTCAGCGGCAGCTCGATACCCAGCGGCGCCAGCAGAGGCGCCAGGTGCTGACCGGTCGACGCCAGTACCCGGTCGGCGACAAAACGCCGGCCATCGTCACAACCGGCCTCGAACCGCCCATCGTCCCTATGCCGAATGCGCGTTATCGCCGTACCCGTCGTCAGCGTCACGCCGGGGCTGCAAGCCACCCGCCGCCGCCAGCAGTCGATGATGCGCTCGACCCGCAACACGCCGGCGCGCGACTCGAAGCCCCCGCGCATCGAATCATCCAGCTGCCACCCCGGCCAGCGCTCGGTGGCCGCCACGCCGTCCATCTCGTCCAGCGGCAGATCGTATCGTCGGGCACTGGCTTCGACCTGCCGAATGAACGGCGCCGATGCCGGGCCAAGGTTGAGCACCCCCGTCGGAACGAACAGCGACTCGCCAGTGTCCCGCTCCAGTTCCCGCCAGCGCTTCAGCGCGCGCAGGGCCAGCGGGACATAGCCGCTGCCCTCGCCGTAAGCCAGCCGGATCAGGCGCGTCTCGCCATGATGCGCGCCCTGATCGTGAGGCGGGCTGTGGGCGTCGAGCACCTGGATCGAATCCTCTCCGGCCGAGGCCAGGTAGTCGGCCGTCGCCAGCCCCATGCTGCCGGCACCGATGATCAAGGTCTTGCTGTGAACGGTCTGTGTCATGCGTCGACGAATCCCGGTATTCAATGGCTTACGTGGCGGTCGCTTCGGCGGTGCGCGGGGCGCGCTCGCCTTCACTGCGCGAGATGATGGCGGTACCCGCCAGGTCGCCGGTGACATTGAGGGCAGTGCAGCCCATCCCGACCAGTGCGTCTATCGAGGTCAAGAGCGCCACGGTCTCGATCGGCAATCCGACCTGGGCAAAGACCGTCGCGATCATCACGATGCCGGCACCGGGCACGCCGGCGGTACCGATGGAGGTCAGCGTGCCGATCAGCACGATCTCGACCATGGTCATGAAGTCCAGCGGCATGCCGACGACATTGGCGGCGAACACCGCGGAGATCGCGATGCGGATCGCCGCACCGTCCATGTTGATGGTCGCCCCCAGCGGCAGGCTGAAGCCATAAAGGCTTTGGGAGATGCCCAGGCGCTGGGCGGCATTCAACGTCAGCGGCAGCGTGCCGGTGCTGCTCTGGGTGGCGAAGGCCGTGGCCATCGGCGTGCGTGCCTCGCGGAAGAACGCCTTCAGACGCACCCCGAAGACGCTCATCAACACGCCATAGAGAACGAGGTGTACCGCGAGGGCGAGATAGAGCACCACCACCATACTGCCCAGCGACAGGATGGTATCCATGCCCTGCTTGGCCACGGTGCCGGCGACGATGGCGAACACCCCGATGGGTACGTACTGGAGCACGCCAGACATCACCTTCATGGTCACCGCGTTGAGGCCTTCGATGACCCCATAGAGCTTGTCACCCAGCTCTCGCTGCCCCTCGCCATGGCGCATCTTCAGCAGCGCGATGCCGAACACGAAGGCGGTGAAGATGATCCCCAGCAGATTCGGCTCGGCCAGCGCGCTGACGATGTTGCCCGGCACGATGCTCAGCAGCACGCTGACGATCCCCGGATTCTCCGGCACCTCGACACTGGCGCCGTCGTCCAGTGCCATGCCCGTGCCAGGCGATAGTAACGACGCCACCGCCAGGCCCACCACGATCGCCAGGGCCGAGGTCAACACATAGTAGCCGAACACTTTGCCGCCGATGCGCCCCATCCGGCCGACATCGGCCTGGTTGATGCCCACGATCAACGTGAACAGCACGATCGGCACGATCAGGAACTGCAGCAGACGCAGCAGCAGATCGCCGAGCGGTGCCAGCCAGGCCGCGACGGACTCGCCGCCGATCAGCCCCACCGCCACGCCCAGCACCAGCGCGATGGTGACGCGCAGAATGAGTGAAGAGTCGAGATAGCCTCGAAACAGAGTTTTCATGAATGTGCCTATGACTAGCCGCCGGAGGACGTCGCAAACCGCAGCGGCGTCGATGCCGCATAGCGTAACGCAAAAGCCCGACGCTAGGCCGGGCTCGGTATGGCGAGAACGCGAAATCAGCCGCCGATCTTGTCCTGCGTCTGCGTCTCGAAATCGCTGGCGTCGTGGCGTTCGTGAAGCTGGGTTTCCGGCTCGCCGAAGGTACGGTTGACCATGCGGCCACGCTGCACGGCCGGACGGGCATCGATCTCCCTGGCCCAGCGCTGGACGTTCTCGTAGCTCTCCACGTCCAGAAACTCCGCGGCATCGTAGAGCCGTCCCAGCGCCAGTTGACCGTACCAGGACCAGGTGGCGATATCGGCGATGGTGTACTCGTCACCCGCCAGGTAGCGCGACTCGGCCAGGCGACGGTCGAGCACGTCGAGCTGACGCTTGGCTTCCATGGTAAAGCGATCGATGGCGTATTCGATCTTCTCCGGTGCATAGGCGTAGAAGTGGCCGAAACCGCCACCGAGATAGGGCGCGCTGCCCATCTGCCAGAACAGCCAGTTCATCGTCTCGACACGCTGGACCGGATCGCTCGGCAGGAAGGCGCCGAACTTCTCCGCCAGATGCAGCAGGATCGAGCCGGACTCGAACACGCGAATCGGCTTGGCGCCACTGAGATCCATCAGTGCCGGGATCTTGGAGTTCGGGTTGACCTCGACGAAACCGCTGCCGAACTGATCACCGTCGCCGATCTTGATCAGCCAGGCGTCGTACTCGGCGTCCTTGCCCAGTGCCAGCAACTCCTCGAGCATCACGGTGACCTTGACGCCGTTGGGCGTCGCCAGCGAATAGAGCTGGAACGGGTGCTTGCCGACCGGCAGCGCCTCGTCGTGGGTCGGCCCGGCGACAGGACGGTTGATACTGGCGAACTTGCCGCCGCTCTCTTTCGGTTCCCAGACCTTGGGTGGGGTGTAATCGCTCATCACAACTCCGTGACAGGAAGTGGCTGCGACGATGCCGTCCATCGGGCATCGCCATCGTGTGAGGAAAACATAGCGTGTTAAAGGTTGCTCTGCGAGTCCGCGAGCGTGGGCCAGGCGCTATCCATGCGCAAACTCATGAACGCCCGCGCCGGTTGGGCGGGACCAATCCGTGGCGGCGCATGCGCCGGTATAGCGTCGGCCGCGACACGCCCAACTGGCGCGCCACCTGGCTGACGTTCCAACTCGCCTGGTCCAAGGCACGCGCCAGTGACTCGGCCTCGGCCGGCGCGTCGTCGCTGTCATGCCTCAACTGGGTCGTCGTGGGTGTCGCTGATGTCGCAGAGATGGACGGCGCTGCGACCCGATCGGCGCGGCAGCCCTCGGGCAGGTCATGCACGGTAATCGCTTCCCCCTCGCGGGTGGCGAGAGCGAACGCCAGCGCACTCTTGAGCTGGCGCACATTGCCCGGCCAGGGGGCGTCGAGCAGCGCGTTCATGGCGTCACCACGCAGAGGTGCCGAGACGCCCTGCTCGGCGGCCAGGGCGGCGAGCAGACGCTGGATCAGATAGCGGCGGTCGGCGCGCTCGCGCAGGGGCGGCAGCACCAGCTCGGCGCCGTTGAGACGGTAGTAGAGATCCTCGCGGAAGCGGCCCTCGGCGATCAGCGCGGCGAGATCGCGATGGGTGGCGGTGACAACCCGCAGCGCCACCTTGATCGGCCGCTCGGCACCCAGCGGCATCACCTCCTGCTCGGCCAGCACCCGCAATAGACGACTCTGCAGCGCCAGCGGCATGTCGCCGATCTCGTCGAGGAACAGCGTGCCGCCGTCGGCCTGCGGAATCAGGCCGCGCATCCCCTTGGGGTTGCCGCCGGTAAAGGCCCCGGGCAGATAGCCGAACAGCTCGCTCTCGATCAACGACTCGGGAATCGCCGCGCAGTTGACCGCAACGAAGGGGCCCCCGGCGCGGTCACCGCTGGCATGTAGTGCGCGCGCCAGCTCCTCCTTGCCGGTGCCGGTCTCGCCTCGGATCAGCACATTGAGCGGCTGCCGGCAGAGCCGCCGGGCCAGACTCAACAGCCGCTGCATCGCCGGGTCATCCCCAGCCAGGCGATCCAGCGCCGGCGTCGAGGCGGGCACCACCGGATCGTGGGACGCGGTGACGGCGTCACTCGCCATGTCAGTCACAATGTCCGTCGCGATATCAGTCGCGATGCCACTCGCCATGTCTCTCGTGGTGCCGGTCGCCGCCGCGTTACGCTGCCGCGCACGCCTACCGCGCGGCTCGACCAGCGCAGCGAAGCGGATATCACCGCTGGCACGCAGGCGCAGGGCGCGCAACTGGTCCGGCTCGCAGCGCGGCAACGACAGCAGATCGTCCAGTTCGGCCTCGAACAGCTGGGTCACCTGGGTCGGTGCCGGCGGCGTGCGCTGGACGTGGGCGTCGATCAGCACCCGCC